>NZ_JAESLA010000072.1:0-16884 GCF_017892405.1 Staphylococcus sp. GDY8P85P
ATGTTTGCGTAGAACCATTTATTTTATGTGGTGCTTATTATATTTGCTTGAAATGAATTAACTGAAAATATTTTCAGTATGCATTTCAATCTCATTTTTTCTGAAATCAGTGTTTGGATAGTACATATTTTTAACTAGAACGTTAGGACCTAAACAGTGAAACGCCTCACAATGACAATTGAGCGATTGCGCTAAATCTGATGTAAGCCATTTATTAAATACGTCTGTTAATTTGTCAGTTTTAATATTTGAAATTGTACCATTTTCATCTCCGAAATCAGTCACAATCACATCCCCACTAAAGACATTAACATTCAGGCGACTACGTCCATCTGGATCATTACGTGTCGTAACATTTTTAGCATCGCGTAAACGCTGTAACAATGCTTGGTCGTTTTCATCATTTATACATGGATAAATAGGTAATGTACCAAATAACATCCATATATTTTCATCTCTAATGTCTAATAAATGATGAATCGCTTGTTTCATTTCTTTTAAAGAAAGCACATTTAATTGACTTGCAAAATCTGCAGGATACATTGGATGAACTTCATGACGGCTGCATTTCATGTCATTAACGATTTCATTGTGAATTTTATCTAAATAAGGTAATGTACTTTGATTTAACATCGTTTCAGCTGAAACAAACATACCTTGACTTGATAATGTACTTGCATTCTCTAACATCTGTTCATATAATTTTAATTTTGCTTTTAAAGGAGGTTGCTTCTTCATTGCGCCGAAACCTACATCAGTAAATTCTTGAATTGTACCCCAATTATGAGAGATATGCATAACATCTATGTATTCAGCTATATCTAAATAACGATCTTGCGGTAGTGTTAAATTAGAATTCATTTGAACATATATACCACGATCTTGTGCATATTTTAACAGAGGTTTAACAATGTTTTTAATTGATTTTTTTGAGAACATTGGTTCGCCACCTGTTATTGACATAGTTCTTAAGTGAGGTATTTCATCTAAACGACGATAAATGATATCCATAGGTAAAGCATCTGGATCTTTAGTTTGTAAAGTATAGCCAACAGCACAGTGACTACATCTCATATTACATAATGTAGTAGTAGTAAACTCTATATTACTTAGTGTTAACTGACCGTGTGTTTTAACATCGTTGTATGCTTCCCATGGATCGTTGTTAATTGAAATGGGTTTTTTCTGATTTGTCATCCACATATTTATTACTCCTAAACATAAAAAAATTCCTTAATCCGTTGCAAAAGTACAGTAAACATTATTAAGATTATATCGCTTTTTGTCAAATTCTGTTAGGATAAAACTAACGTATAGTTTAATAAATATATAAATTAACAAGGAGAAATAGTTATGAATGAACAACAAACAATGGAACAAATTAAAACAAGATTATCAAAATTTTTAGAAGATATTGACCATGTAAATCCCGATGAAGTAAGCGTTGAAGATATAGATGAATGGATTGGATTACTAGACCAATTAGAAGAAAAAGTTAAACAAGTTTCTAAATAAATTGAAACACTTCAATCTATGTATGTTTAATATCACTTAATTTCGTCTATATAATTAGTATAATTCGAACAAGAAAGGTGATTGACTAATGGCTAAAAAAGTAGCAATTATTTTATCAAATGAATTCGAAGATATCGAATTAACTAGCCCTAAAGAAGCAATTGAAGAAGCTGGTTTCGAAACTGAAATTATTGGCGATACTGCAAATGCAGAAGTAGTAGGTAAACACGGTGAAAAAGTTACTGTTGATGTAAGTATTGCAGATGCAAAACCAGAAGATTACGATGGACTACTTATTCCTGGTGGATTCTCACCAGATCATCTTCGCGGTGATGCAGAAGGTCGTTATGGCACATTTGCTAAATACTTCACTAAAAATGATGTGCCAGCCTTTGCAATTTGCCACGGCCCTCAAATTTTAATAGATACAGATGACTTAAATGGACGCACACTTACTGCTGTATTAAATGTACGTAAAGATTTATCAAATGCAGGTGCAAATGTCGTAGACGAATCAGTTGTAGTTGATAATAATATCGTTACAAGTCGTACACCAGACGACTTAGATGATTTTAATAGAGAAATTGTTAAACAACTTCAAGCATAAATTTTATTGTTTCTTAGACTTAAAATTAATTTGAAACATGCATGTTGCTATAAAGCAAATGTGCAAGTTATAGAACTGAGAAGAGGCTGTAAAGCTTCTCTCAGTTCTTTTTTTATTGCGATTAGGATGTTCGTCAACGATTGATTTAAAATGGCTTTAAACAATCTTTCCTCATACACCTTGGGACTGATTTTTCATGATAGGTATAGCTTAATCTAAAAACTACTGTTAAACTCACAGTTATAGAGTGAGTTTTAGTAAAGGAGCTACCACATGAAAAGAAGCCAAAGAATGAACAACTCGCCTGAGAGACATTCACATTACCGTAATGAACCTCATTACAATACGTATTATCAACCTGTAGGTAAACCACCTAAAAAGAAAAAGAGTAAACGTATATTTTTAAGAATATTTATTATATTTATCATCATATTTGCATTGTTTATTGGGTTAATGTATTTCTTATCTTCGAGAGCAAATGTTGATGACCTTAAAACAATTGAAAACAAAAGTAATTATGTTTCTTCAGACAATATGCCGGATTATGTAAAAGGTGCTTTTATTTCGATGGAAGATGAACGTTTTTATAAACACCATGGATTTGACGTCAAAGGAACAACACGAGCATTATTCTCAACGATAGGTGATAGAGACGTTCAAGGCGGAAGTACAATTACACAACAAACTGTGAAGAATTATTATTACGACAATGAGCGTTCCTTTACTCGGAAATTAAAGGAATTGTTTGTAGCACATAAAGTAGAACAACAATATAGTAAAAATGAAATATTGAGTTTCTACTTAAATAACATTTATTATGGTAGTGATCAATATACAATTGAGGGTGCTGCGAACTATTATTTTGGAACAACAGTAGATAAGAATAATAGCAATATGCCTCAAATCACTGTCTTACAAAGTGCGATTCTAGCAAGTAAAGTCAATGCACCGAGTGTTTATGATATAAGTAATATGTCTGACAATTTTAAAAATAGAATTAAAACCAATCTTGAAAAGATGAAACAGCAGGCGTATATTTCAGATAGTCAATATCAAGAAGCGTTAAGTCAATTAAATAACTATTGATTGTAAATCTTGAAAAAATAAATTTTATATTTGTGTAAGTCCTCATAAAGAAGTCATTTTAATAATAACCTTTATGAGGTTTTTTTATGGGTAAAACATTTTGTGTAATGCGTTAAGTGATATAAAATAATGTGTGTTAGATAAATCAAGATAGTTTGATTTTTAATATAAATCAAAGTAAAGGTGGTGGAGGAATTGCCTAAAATTACTAAAATAGAAGTACAGAAGAACAATAAAGAGCGATTTAACTTATTTTTGGACGGCGCTTTTGAAATGGGAGTCGATATTAATACACTTGTAAAATTTAATTTAAAAAAAGGGCAAATTGTTGAGCCATCTGATATGGAGAAGATACAGAAGTATGAGCATTACCGTTTAGGTATTAATATGGCTATACAATACTTATCTTATAAAAAGAGAACTGAAAAAGAAGTGCGACAACATTTACAAAAAAACGAGATTAGTGCATCCGCGATTCAACAAGTTATAGATTATTGTTATAAAGAGTCATATATTAATCATGAAGATTATGCTGAAAGCTTAAAAAATACAATGATACATACTACTGATAAAGGTCCTGAAATTTACAAACAAAAATTATATCAAGTTGGAATTGAACCTAAGATTATTAATACATATGTTCAAATTTATGAAGAAGAACAACCATTTGAAGCGGTTATAAATGTTGCAAATAAAATTATGAGAACGAAGAAAGGTCCTGAAATTAAAGTACGTCAAAAAGTACTTCAAAGCTTAATTCAAAAAGGCTATTCTATGGATATCGCACAACAAGCAATATCTGAATTAGATTTTGAACAAGATGAAGCTTTGTTGGAGGATCTATTACAAAAAGATCTTGAAAAAATATATACAAAGCAACAACGTAAATATGATGGACAACAATTAGTAATGAAAACGATAGAGTCGCTTATGAGAAAAGGCTATAAATATGATAAAATTAAAGCAAAATTAGAAGAAAGTGGTATTTCAGATGAATGATAAAAAGCTAAGTGAAATGTCTGAACAGGAATTAAGACATGAAATACAGATATATAAAGAAAAGATGCGTAAAGCTGAAATGAACGGCATAATGAATGAATATGATGTTTATCAAAGTAAGGTCATTATTGCAGAAAGTTACTTAGTTGATCGTACCAAAGTTGTACTTGGTAGAATGTATAAACTTAATGATGGAAGCGAGCAATACTTTAAAGTTGAACGATTAAAAGGTGTGTTTGCATGGGGCTATAGAATTAATAGTAAGACCCCTGAAGAAGGATTGCCACTCGCTTTATTAAAAATTTAGAAGGAAGTAACACGAATGGGAAGTTCAATAATCTTAAAAATGCTCAATGTCACGCATTATTATAGAAGTAAAAAAAACAGAAAGTGGTATCTACCATTTGGCTATGCCGCTGAAGACATAGAATTAAACAATATATCGCTACATATATACCAAGGGGAAGCATTAGCTATCATTGGTGAACCAGGATCTTCAAAAACTTTAATAGGTAGAATTATGGCTGGTGACATTAAGCCAGATAGAGGTAAGATTAATCAATCGGTTTCTACGTATTATGGTGATATAAAAGATAAACATTTAATACATATGACTGTAAGACAGTATGTAACCGAAGTTCAACGATTATTTTCTTATGAAACAACCTCTCATAATGTTGATCAAATCATTAAGTTCGCACATTTAGATGATAAGTCTTCGGTTCATATTAATGCACTTAGCCATTCAGATTTTGCACAGTTAATTTTAAGTATTGCTCGCGTATGTCGAAAGGATTTAATCATTTTAAATCATATCATCGAACATCTTGATGAAGCTTTTTTAGAAAAAGCAAAAAAATTATCAAAAGACTATATTAGTGAAAATAAGTCATTAGTATTTATAGATAATGACTTGGCAAAAGTTGAAAAAGTGAGTAACTATGTTGCTTGGATTTCACATGGACAAGTACGTATGGAAGGCTCACTAAACCAAGTCTTGCCTGTATTTAAAGAGCACGAGCAAGATAGAATGAGCATAGCAAATGATGAAGAACAACTTAATTTTGATTTAGATTGGAAAGAAAGTCGTAGTAGACTTCCGGAAATGAGCTATAATTTCAAAAGAGTTGAACGATATAGACATGCGAAAGTACCTGATTTTGTTGTAAGATTTTGGACGATTTTAATTACGAGTTTAATTTGCTTATTCATTGTAGGCGCATTAGTGATTAATAATGTAGGACGTTTTGACGTTCCAATTATTGAAGCGCAAAAGAAAGTAGAGAATAAAGACCCATTTGAAGAAAAGCTTGCATATGGCATTGTGTTAGATGATTCAATCACTTTAAAAGGGGATTCTAATATCAACGTCCCTAAATATACGTTTTTAACAATCACAGGTGAAAATTCAAAAAGTTATCGCGTCAGCAGTGATGATAAAGATTATGTGGTAGCAAAACATAAATTAGAATATTTTAACCCGGCGGCACTATATGAGTCACATTCTTTCAAAGCGCTATCTCCATATATGAAATCAAATTACAGTAATTATGTAGATTATTTTAATAGCCACTTACATAAGAAACACGATCAAGTTAAAAAAACATTAGTGCCAGATAAAGATTCAAGATATGTTGTTGAAGTAACACAACAACCAATCGATATGTTATTTAATGATCAAAATAAATTAACTGGATTTGTTTTTCCAATAGTTAATAAAGATGAGCTCAAAGATAAATATCATATTACACAGGATTTATGGATTGTTAAGTCGGGGGATGGATATTTAATCGCAGACATGAAAAATAGCAAGTGGATATACATTGAATTGTAGGTGTAAAAATGATAGATAACTTTTTATTATATATTAAACGCTTTCCATCACTAATTGAGTTTACAAAACAACGCATCATAGATACTTGGAAATGGTTTGCTATGCTTTTAATTGCGCAATTAGTTGTATTAGTGATTGCACTAATGACATTATCTTTTATAGGGATTGAGGATATTAGCAAAGCAAGATGGCTATATCGACTCATTGCTATGATGACATTTATTACTCTATTCGCAACGATATTTAAATCTTTTAAAGCGTACAGTCAAGATTATTTAATAACAAAATCATTCCAAGCAACACCATTGGTTACAGCCATTGCAAATGCACTTCTTGGAAGTTTTATTTGTTGTATTTTAACGTTGATCGTCATACTGTTTAAGCCAGTGAATTTCGATGAGTCACTGATTGCATTTATCGTATTTTTTATCATGATGGTCTTATTTATTGTATTTATATCCGTTACTTTAGGATTATTAGATATTATAAACAAGAATATGACAAAGTTATATTTCTTAATTGGAATTATTTGCTTTTTCATTATACCTGTCATATTTATTCCATCTGCAAATGAGAATTTAATGATTCAAATTCTAAAATTGAATCCACTATTTTATTTAATTGACGGTATTGCGACTTCTGCAATATATGGTGTAGTAAATTTGTACAACATTACTTACCATATCTATTTTGTTATTATTTTAGTAATTATAGGTGCGGTTAATTTTATGTTAATGAGATATGTTGCACACTCAAAATATAAATATTCATCTCATACAATAGCTACAAAAAATAAATAAAAGAGTGAACCAGAATCATAGATAAGATTATGACTCTGGTTCACTCTTTTTAAAAGTTTATTTAGAATATAATTTCTTTTGTAATTTTTCTTCTGTGAAAACCCATCCGATGTATGAATGATCAATATTGTTGTCATTATCGACATGTGCAATTGCTGCAAAGCTATAATGGCCTTTATTTAAATAACGTAAATCAACCAGACGAACTTCCGTAGTATCATCGTCTAGCTTTCGAGTTTGCCAACGATAAATAGACGAAAAGTTTAAAAATGTTCTAATATCCTTATTACCTTTGATTTGCCACAATAACGTATCTGGTGAAAATGGTTGTCGCTTAACTTTATCACTAAAAACAACATTTCTACCAAATGATCGGCCTACATAATCATGTTCTTCAGTTTGAATCGCAACACGCCATTCCATAAATTTCATAGTTGGTGCTACAAAAATTTTAACAGGATTGTGTTGTTCTTTAATTTGACTTAATGCTTGTTTCTTTATAATACTTTGCATTTTAAAACGAATAATGTAATAAATGATGATTACACCTATAATTGGAAAGAACACTGCAAATGGATGAACACCTAGAAGCCAAATCACAATACCTAAACAAAGTATGATAAAAATGATTGGATCAAAGGTATTAATAACACTTAGTTGAATCCATTTGTTTGTTAGTGGGCGTAGTGCTTGGGTACCATATGAATTAAATATATCTACAAATACATGTAAAAATACCGCTAACTGTGCCCATAACCATATATGCGTAGTATCTACGCCTGGAAAGATTACGTAAATCAAAAATGTAATCAATATCGGCCATAAAATTGTAAATGGTATAGAATGAGTGATACCACGATGATGTGAAATATATGTGGCGTTATTTTTTAATTTTAAAACGGTGTCGCCATCTGGAATTAACGACCCTGCAATTAAGGTCGTGGCTGTGGCTGCCATAGTATTTGCCATAGCTGGGTCTTGACTTGCTAAAGCAGTTAATCCAACACCGATTGCAATGTGCGTGGCTGTATCCATAACGTTCACTCTTTTCATGTTAATTTAATATATATTATAATCTAAAAATTGGAATAACGAAATTAAGAAACATATTAAAATACTGTTCATTTAATCTTAAGTGCTCGTAGTGAAGTAAATAAAGCGTATTGAAAGGAAATAATTATGATAAACGATTCTACTTTTAAAAAGAATTTAATACAATGGTTTAATAAGAATCAGAGAGAAATGCCATGGCGTGAAACTTCGAATCCATATTATATCTGGTTAAGTGAAGTTATGCTTCAACAAACACAGGTTAAAACAGTTGTGGACTATTATCACAGATTTATTCAACGTTTTCCAACAATAGAGGAATTAAGTCAGGCAGATGAAGAAGAAGTTCTTAAATATTGGGAAGGATTGGGCTATTATAGTCGCGCACGTAACTTTCATACTGCTGTGAAAGAAGTAGCATCAGAATATCATGGTGTCGTTCCTTCTACACCAGAACAATTTGGGAAATTAAAAGGGGTAGGTCCTTATACTCAAGCAGCAGTTCTAAGCATCGCGTTTAATCAGCCATTAGCAACTGTTGATGGCAATGTCTTTAGAGTATGGTCTAGATTGAATAATGATTTAAGAGATATAAAGTTGCAAAGTACGAGAAAAAGTTATGAACAAGAATTACAGCCTTATGTGTATCAAGAGGCGGGTACATTTAACCAAGCAATGATGGAATTAGGTGCGCTAGTTTGTACACCTAAGAAACCGCTATGTTTATTTTGTCCAGTACAAGAGAACTGTCGTGCTTTTAAAGAAGGCACTGTATTTGAATTACCAGTAAAAACGAAGAACATTAAGAAAAAAACTATTCAACAAGCGGTATTCTTAGTTAGAAATGCCAAAGGTCAATATTTAATGGAGCAACGTCAAGAAAGATTGTTAAATGGCATGTGGCAATTTCCAATGTTTGAAACACCAAATGCTATAGAACAATTGCAAGAAAAATTGGGATTGTCGTTATCGATAGCTGAGGGAATTGTATTTAAGCTTAAACACCAATTTACACATATGACTTGGGATATTAGTGTCTATAGTACCATTGAGACCGTGACACTGTCAGAATCATTCATGAAAGATAACCATCTGGAATGGATGGATTTAAATCAGCGACAAGCATATACGTTACCAGTTTCTATGGATAAGATATACCAATACATTAACGGCTAAGACATTCTAATTTGTGTATAATTTGAGTGAAAATAACAACGCATCTGTAAAGACTTATTTAAAAATATGATATAATCTAAAGTGCGAAAATTACTAAAAGGGTGGTGTGGAGTATGGTAAAAGAATCCATACCTAAAGAAGGCGAAAATATAAAAATTCAAAGTTACAAACACGACGGTAACATCCATAGAGTATGGTCTGAAACAACAATCTTAAAAGGTACAGACCATGTGATTATTGGTAGGAATGATCACACTTTAGTTACTGAAAGTGACGGTCGTACATGGATTACGAGAGAACCAGCTATCGTGTATTTTCATTCAGAATATTGGTTCAATGTCATTTGTATGTTTAGAGAGGATGGCATTTATTACTACTGTAATCTATCATCGCCTTTCGTTTGTGACGAAGAAGCTTTGAAATACATTGATTATGATTTAGATATTAAGGTATATCCTAATGGAAAATATCATTTATTAGATGAAGATGAGTATGAGCAGCATATGAATCAGATGAATTATCCACATGATATAGATGTTATTTTACGCCGTAATGTAGATATTTTACAACAGTGGATCGAACAGAAAAAAGGACCATTCGCTCCAGATTTCATAAAAGTTTGGAAAGAGCGATATAAAAAAATCCGTAATTATTAAGCATAAAAGATGTAATTGTTACATATTTGTTTTATAGTACTTGAGTGATAATAACAAGAGGTTGAATTTACTTTGATGATACAAATGTATTGTTTGGAATCAAAGTTTCAACCTCTATTAATTTTTTAAAAATATAATTGTGATCATCATAGGGGGGAGTAGTATGATACGACGCTATTTAGAATTTGTTAAACCATACAAATATCGAATAATAGCTACGATAATTATTGGGATTATCAAATTCGGCATTCCTATGTTAATTCCTCTACTTATCAAATATGCAATTGACGGCGTTATTAATAATAGTGCACTTTCAACGAATGAAAAGTTTCAACATTTAAGTGTAGCTATCGGCATAGCGTTATTTATTTTCTTAATTGTCAGACCACCAATAGAATATCTACGACAATATCTTGCACAATGGACGAGTAACAAAATTCTATATGATATTAGAAAACGTCTATATGATCATTTGCAAGCGCTAAGTGCAAGATTTTATGCAAATAATCAAGTTGGACAAGTGATATCGAGAGTCATTAATGATGTTGAGCAAACGAAAGACTTTATATTAACTGGTTTAATGAACATTTGGCTAGATTGCATAACAATCATCATTGCACTATCTATTATGTTCTTCCTAGATGTGAAGTTAACTTTCGCGGCAATCATTATTTTCCCATTCTATATTCTCACAGTGTATTTCTTCTTTGGACGCTTAAGAAAATTGACGCGTAAACGTTCGCAAGCATTGGCTGAAGTACAAGGATTTCTACATGAACGTGTACAAGGGATGTCAGTAATTAAAAGTTTTGCAATTGAGGATAATGAAGCTAAAAATTTCGACCATAAAAATAAACATTTCTTAAATCGTGCATTTCAACATACGTCATGGAATGCATACTCATTTGCGGCGATTAATACAGTTACAGATTTAGGACCTATAATTGTTATTGGCTTTGGGTCATATTTAGCAATCAATGGTTCAATTACTGTTGGTACACTTGCAGCTTTTGTTGGCTATTTGGAACAATTATTTGGACCGTTAAGAAGACTAGTTGCTTCATTTACAACATTAACTCAAAGTTTTGCGTCAATGGATAGGGTGTTTCAGTTAATGGATGAAGATTATGATATAAAAAATGGTATTGGCGCTCAGCCTATTGAAATTAAACAAGGTCATATAGAATTGAAAAACGTTAGTTTCAAATATAATGAAGATGAATCAACAATATTAAAAAATATCAATCTCAATATAAACAAAGGAGATACCGTAGCTTTTGTTGGTATGAGTGGTGGTGGTAAATCAACTTTAATTAACTTGATACCACGCTTCTACGATGTAACTGAAGGTGAAATAAGAATCGATGATCACAATGTTAAAGACTTTTTAACCGGTAGTTTAAGAAATCAAATTGGTTTAGTACAGCAAGATAATATTCTTTTCTCAGATACAGTTAGAGAAAATATATTATTAGGACGCCCAGATGCTAGTGAAGAAGAAATAATTGAAGCGGCTAAAATGGCCAATGCACATGATTTTATTATGAATCTTCATGATGGCTATGATACTGAAGTAGGGGAACGTGGCGTTAAACTATCTGGTGGACAGAAACAACGTCTTTCAATTGCAAGAATCTTTTTAAATAATCCACCTATATTAATTTTAGATGAAGCTACTTCAGCATTAGATTTAGAGAGTGAAGCGATAATTCAAGAAGCGTTGGATGTGCTTAGTAAAGATAGAACAACACTTATTGTTGCACATAGACTCTCAACGATTACACATGCGGATAAGATAATTGTAATGCAAAACGGTCAAATCGTTGAAACAGGCACACACCAAGAACTAATAGATAAAAAAGGTGCTTATGAGCATCTCTATAGTATACAAAATTTGTAATAATAAATAAGCGTTCACTGAACTTTATTGATTCAGTGAACGCTTATTATTATAAGTCAAAATCTTCATCGGCTATATCTATTTCAGTATCATTTCGATGATACGTGAAGAAACTTAATCTTAAACGATCTAAATGTTCTAGATAATAACGATATTCTTCAATTGTAGCAATAATTTGCATAATATTAGAATAAGAATAGTCGACTTGGTAAGGATTTTGAATTAATTGTTGTTGAAAAGCATCCATTAGGTCTTTCTTTTGAGGATTCATGATTTGATTATCAAAATGTTCTACATTATATCGCGCCTTTTTCGACAAACTTTTTAGAATTTGTTCATGATACGCTGTTAAAGAATCTAATTCTAATTTGATTTGAAATATCAAATTGTAATTTAAGTTATGAAGATCATTCTGATATCTAGCCATTCGATTAAGCACTTCATATGCTTGTCTGGTTGTACCTACAACTTCTTTAAATAAAATTTTCTTTCTATTTTGTTGGAAGGCTGCTTTTCTAGTTAGTGCTTTCTCTTCATTGTAATAATTAAAAATCTGTTCAAGTTTTGAAATGCGTGATTCAATTTGTTCTCCATCTTCTTTTATCTGATGATAGTCAGAAGCGTCATTTAATACAAGCTTAAACCAAATAAATATATCAGAAGCAATATTTACCGAGTTGTGATATATCTTGGTTTCAAATTTAGGTGGTAAAAATATTAAGTTAACTACAGAAGCACTTACGACACCAATCATTACTAGAATGAATCTAAAAGCCGCTGTTACATAGAATGATCCTGTATGTTGCCCCATTATAATGAGTGCAGTGACACCTGCAAGTGTAGCAACATGAGCTAAATTTATTTTATATAAAATAGCAATTAATAAAATAACAGTGACGCCCATAATCACAATATTTTTACCGAAAATGGTTACCATGATGACTGCTAATAAAGCACCAATGACATTACCTGTAGCCTGTTCTGAAATCGTTTTGATGGAACGATATATATTAGGTTGCATAGCAACAATCGCACTAATACCCGCTACAGATTTTAATCCGACATTATCAGGTAAAAAAGAAGCTATAAACAAAGCGAGAATAATTGCAATACCAGTCTTTAGTATACGAGCTCCTAGCCTCAACTATAACGCTCCTTTAAATATAATTTTGATAATAATATTTTAAACTAGTATACACTTGAAGACTGAAATGATACAAGTTTTTGTTTCTAATAAAAAAACTACAATAAAACTGTTCTTCAAATTTGAACAGCTTTATTGTAGGCCATCAGTTGATTATTTCATTTGACTAAATGCATAATCAGCAGCTTTTAATGTCTCATCAATATCTTCTTCAGTGTGTTCTGTAGTTAAGAACCATGCCTCAAATTTAGAAGGTGCTAAATTAATACCTTGATTTAGCATTAATTTAAAGAATTTAGCAAATGCTTCACCATCTGAATTTTCAACTTGTTCATAGTGCGTAATCGTTTCATTAGTAAAATAAAGCGTCAATGAACCGTATACACGATTTATAGTAGCGGTGATATGATGTTTCTCTATCAATTTTAATAAGCCATCTTCAAGTCTTTTCCCTAATTTGTCTAATCTTTCATAAACGCCTTCTTGCTCTAATACTTCCAATAATGCAATACCAGCTCTCATAGAAAGTGGGTTGCCGGCCATTGTACCTGCTTGGTATGCAGGACCTAAAGGTGCAACATGTTCCATAATATCTTGTCGACCACCATAGCCTCCAATTGGAAGACCACCGCCAATGATTTTTCCGAAAGCTGTTAGATCAGGATATACATTTAATAAGTCTTGTGCAGCACCATAATGGAAACGGAATGCTGTAATAACCTCGTCATAAATCACCAATGCACCATAATCATGTGTGATTTTATTTACTTCTTCTAAAAATCCAGGTTGTGGTTCTACCATACCAAAGTTACCAACAATAGGTTCTACTAATACTGCTGCAACTTCATTTCCCCAGTGTTTCATAGCTTCTTTATATGATTCAATATCATTAAATGGAACTGTTATTACTTCTTTTGCAACACTTTCGGGAACACCCGCTGAGTCAGGTGAGTCTAATTGTGATGGGCCACTTCCTGCAGCAACTAATACTAAGTCTGAGTGACCATGATAAGAGCCCGCAAACTTAATAATTTTATCTCTCTTTGTATAAGCACGTGCAACACGTATTGTTGTCATTACTGCTTCAGTACCAGAGTTAACGAATCGTATTTTTTCAAGTGATGGGATTGCTTCACGTAATTTTTTACTGAATTCAATCTCTAATTCTGTTGGTGTACCATACAGTACACCTTTAGCTGCTTGATCTTGAATGGCTTTTGTAATGTGAGGGTGTGCATGACCAGTAATAATTGGGCCATAAGCTTGTAAATAATCAATAAATTTATTGCCATCTACATCATATAAGTATGCACCATGACCTTCGCGCATAACTACAGGCGCACCTCCACCTACCGCTTTATATGAACGTGATGGTGAATTAACGCCACCTAAAATATATTCATTTGATAATTGTTGCAGACGTTCACTCTCAGTGAATTTCATCTTATTTCAACCTCTCTTATTTTAATATTATTCATTACTATCGTATCATATAATTAATACGATTAAGAAATGGGTGATAGGATGTTTAAAAAAGGTGACAAATTTCCAGAATTCAAATTAGAGAATCAAAATGGAGAATGTATTACAAATGAAACAATAAAAGGAAGCAAAACAATTTTATATTTTTATCCACGTGATAATACGCCAACGTGTACGACTGAAGCATGTGATTTTAGAGATAATTTAGATAGATTTAATGAATTAGATGTTCAAGTTTATGGTGTCAGTGCAGATACTAAGAAAAAGCATCAAAACTTTATTGCTAAACATAATCTTAATTTTGACTTATTAGTAGATGAAGATTATGTATTATCTGAAAAAGTGGGTGTTTACCAATTGAAAAAGACATTCGGTAATGAATCCATGGGAATTGTACGAACAACTTTTATAATAGATGAAGAAGGTATCATCATTGATGTTATTGAAAAAGTTAAAGTTAAAACACAAATGGAAGAATTAAATCGAATTTTGGGGTGAAAAAATGAAAATAGTTAGTTTAAAGCGACTTGGAGAAATAGAATCAGTACTTAAAAGTGACTATCCAGAATTAGAATTTTACTTTTTCAAAAAAGCCGAAGACATACCTAAAGCATTAAAGGAAGAATTGAATATATTGATTGGTTATGATGGTGGGGTAGATGCAAACTTCATTAATGAGTGCCAAAATTTAAAATGGATTGCTTGGTACGCAACAGGCGTAAATAGTTTACCCTTAGAAACAATTAAGAAAAGAAACATTATTTTAACCAATAGTAGAGGCGTGCAAGCAAAACAAGTTTCAGAGTTTGTTCTTGCATTCATACTTGATGACTATAAAAAAATGCGTACATCATACATTAATCAAATCAATAAAGTATACGACTCTAGACTAACTGGCAAGCGATTGAGTGGAGAACGTGTTTTAATATTAGGGACAGGATCATTAGCACAACAGACTGTTAAATTACTTAAGCCATTTGATATGACTATAGTTGGAATTAGTAGGTCAGGTAAATCCAAAGAAGGATTTGACTGTATTTATAAAATAGAAGAACTTGAAAAACATCTAAATAAAGCTGATATCATTATTAACACCTTACCTGAAACTAATGAAACGTATCATTTACTATTAGAGAAACATTTTGAGCTTATGAATGATGAATGTTTATTTATTAATGTAGGTAGGGGAACAGTTGTAAATGAAAAAACACTCATAAAGGCTTTATCACAGAATCAAATTCGGCATGCTTATATTGATGTATTTGAAAATGAACCATTGAAACCAGACAATGTGCTGTACAAGTTAGATAATGTAACGCTAACTGCGCATATCAGTGGTAACGATAAAAACATTAAAAGAGACGCAACGAAACTTTTTAAGAAGAATTTAGATCATTTTCTCAATAAGAATGATGTAATTGAGAATAAAGTCGATTTATATCTTGGTTATTAAAGGAAAAGGTTCGTACTTATTGACATTATACTTTCTAAACAGTTATATTAATATCAAGTAATAATTATTATTAACTAGAAAGTGGTGAAAACAATGAGTGCAGAAGTAGAGTCCATTGATCATGAACTAGAAGAATCAATTGCAGCCCTTAGAAGAGCTGGTGTTAGAATTACACCACAACGTCAAGCTATCATTCGTTATCTTATTGCATCTCATTCACATCCGACGGCGGATGAAATTTATCAAGCACTTTCACCTGATTTTCCAAATATTAGTGTTGCGACAATATATAATAATTTAAGAGTGTTTAAAAGTATTGGCATAGTTAAAGAATTAACATATGGAGATGCATCAAGTCGATTTGATTTTAATACTCACAATCATTATCACGTTATCTGTGAGAAATGTGGCAAGATAGTAGACTTCCACTATCCACAACTTGATGAAGTTGAACAACTTGCTCAACACATTACAGAGTTCGACGTAACACATCACCGTATGGAAATATATGGTATCTGTAAAGAATGCAAAGATAAAGAAGAATAATAAGTAGAAGTTTAAATGGAGTAGGTCAGAAAGAATTAAACTTGTTGTTTACTCCTAGTAAAGATGACTAAGAGTGCAAAAGTTTGATATAAGCACTTTTCAAATTAGTTATCTACTACCTAAATGTTAAAGAGGCTGGAACATTTTATTATGTCCCAGCCTCTTTCTTATATTGATCTAAATATGTAGTAGCAATTTCAAAGTAGCTACCTTAATATATAGTGAATATAATGAAGTATTGGCATTATAGTTGAATATTAGATATGAAATTAACAATAAAATGCGTAAATTATACCCTTAATTCAAAACAATACATTAGATGTGAAAAATTAGTCATTATTCTTATGAGGAAATGATTGACGTTCATTTCTAAACTTGATATTATATAAAAGTCGTCAAAAACGAATGTAAACTTTCTTTTCCGGCAAATTAATATCATTAATTTAATGTTAAGAAAGTGTAATTTTGACTATTGAAAAACTTAGCAAGACATTATAAGATATTATTTGTTGAAATAATCAATTAAGTTTTGAACAGAAAAATTTAAAAAATAAATTTAAAAAAGTTCTTGACATTAGATATTGATTGTTGATATAATTAATAAATGTAATTGCTTTAAATGAACATTGAAAACTG
>NZ_JAESLA010000073.1:0-565 GCF_017892405.1 Staphylococcus sp. GDY8P85P
TCGTCATAGTCCCAATTTTGAGTATTAAAGATGTCACTTTTATATTTTTTAGTTTTATCTTTTATAAACATTCCATATGTTATGAGTGGCGTTCGATTAAAGTCATCTATAATTGCCATATAATTTGATTCACTACCATAACCTGCATCAGCTACAATATATTCAGGTAAATGACCGTAGGTCTCTTGAATTGAATTTAAAAATGGAATCATCGTTCTAGTATCCGTTGGATTTTGATACACATTATAAGATAAAACAAATTGGGAATTTGTCGCTATTTGTAAATTATACCCTGGCTTAAGTTGTCCATTTTTCATGTGATCTTCTTTCATTCTCATAAATGTCGCATCATGATCTGTCTTAGAATAACTATTTCTATCCTTTAAAATAGATTTTTGAAATTCGTATCGATACTTTCGCTCAGAATAATCATTGATTTGCTTTTTGTATTTTTTGATTTTAGTTCTTTTGAGACGTATTTGTTTTCTTGTTTTAGTACATTTTTCATTGTTGATATGTTGGTTTAAATCTTCGATTTCTTTATCTAAATGACTACCAATCAAAT
>NZ_JAESLA010000074.1:0-1398 GCF_017892405.1 Staphylococcus sp. GDY8P85P
TATTGTATCAATAGAGTACACCCTAATCATACAAGTAAAGTTGTTGAATTTATAGCAACTAAAACGTATGATTAGGGTGTATATTAATTTTGGAGTGAAAATGAATGATTATAGGTTATGCAAGAGTATCTTCGATAGATCAAAATTTAGAGAGACAGATAGATAATTTGAAAAAATTTGGCGTAGAGAAAATATTTACAGAGAAACAGTCGGGAAAGTCAGTAGAAAATAGACCCGTATTTCAAGAAGCACTTAACTTTGTGAGAATGGGCGATAGATTTGTAGTAGAATCGATTGATCGCTTAGGTCGTAATTATGATGAAGTGATTAACACAGTTAATTATTTAAAGGATAAAGAAGTTCAATTGATGATTACTAGTTTACCTATGATGAATGAAGTCATTGGCAATCCTTTATTAGATAAGTTTATGAAAGATTTAATCATACAAATATTAGCAATGGTTTCAGAACAAGAACGAAATGAAAATAAACGTCGACAAGCGCAAGGTATTCAAGTTGCGAAAGAAAAAGGTGTATATAAAGGGCGTCCGTTACTTTATTCAGCGAATGCTAAAGACCCACAGAAACGTGTTATTTATCATCGAGTTGTCGAAATGTTAGAAGAAGGCAAAGCGATTAGTAAGATTGCGAAAGAGGTTAATATTACAAGACAGACAGTTTATAGAATTAAAAAGGATAAGGAAGATTATATTGATAAAAGGGTTGTCAGTGCAAATGAGATTTCTTCACAGCGTCCATAGTTTTTACAAAGGTATTGGATTACTAATATTATTTAGTAATCCAATCGTTATAAACATCTGTATCCAAACTTATTTCTCCTAACAGTTCTTTTTTTATTTTGAGTATTAATGGAGAGGAGTTTTCTAAATTAATTTCTTCCAAATCAACCCATACTTCTGCCTCGGAGTCATTTAGTTCATTATCCACAAATTTAGATAACTCTCTCTGTTGAATAGTTATATTTCTATCAATATCATAAATTATCATTATATGATGAACTATATAATTAGACTCTCTCTCTTTCACAAAAGCATCATAAACTCTAGAGTTTCTGTAAGCAGATAGATAATACCCTGTTTCTTCTAAAATTTCACGTTTTAATGTTTCTGTTAGACCTTCATCTTTTTTGGGACTACCTCCAGGAAGGTCAAAACGACCTCTATATGGACCAGAATTTTTTTTAATACATAATAATTTATTTTGTTCAAAGCAAACACCGTAAATTCCAATATGTTTTTTTATCTCCATTTTACGATTCCTTTCGGTTCTGTTGCAAAGTTGAATTCATAATATAATTTTAACAAAAAGGAGTCTTCTGTATGAACTATTTCAGATATAAACAATTTAACAAGGATGTTATCACTGTAGCCGTTGGCT
>NZ_JAESLA010000075.1:0-10395 GCF_017892405.1 Staphylococcus sp. GDY8P85P
ACAATTATACGGACTTTATCTTTCAGAAGTTAAAGATGATAATAATAACGATCATCATGCTAATTTAAATGCTAACGATATTTTAATATTACATTTAAATAAAAATAGAGTAGTTGGCAAGGAAGTTAAAAATCATTTTTATTTGTTAGAAAATCAAATTAATGTAGATAAAATTCTAAATAAATTAATCAACTTAGGTTTTCTAGATATAAAATCGAATTTTGATGTTTCTTTACCCTATATTAAAGTTCCTGAATTAAAAGATATATTAAGAGAATATAAACTCAAATTAGGTGGGAATAAGCCAGAATTGATAGAAAGAATCAAAACTAATATAGATGAAAATGCAATTGAATTACCACAAGTATATATTCCAACTTCAAAGGGGAATAAAATAATTGGTGAAACGGAATATATTTTACACTTCTATAACAGTCCAATTATTTCATTAGGTTCAGCACATAAAATAGCAAAAGAAGTATTAAATGTAGATGATAAAATAGAGTATATTTATTTGTATTTATTACAACAAAATCAAAAATCAAATAATTCGGATCATAAAACAGCAAATATCATAAATAGTTTAGTGCTTTACTATAAAAAGACTAATAAAAATAAAAACGTTATAAGAAAATATACTAATTATGCTACTTATTTATCAGTAACACAAGGTATCCACTCAACAGCTTTCTTATACTCTAGTGAAGAAAACATTATAGATAGACTATTTATATATTTTAATTATCATCTTGAATATTATGAAAACATGTTATTTATAGACAACGTTAGTAGACGTTTATTTAAAAACTTATTTTATGAAGATATTAAATCATTCGAAGATACAGATAAAAACTTTTGTGATGAAATCTGCGAATTACTATTTGCTCAAATTTATAATAATAAAAATATTACATTAAATAACCTTCCAACTATAAACTATATTTTAAAAAAAATTAAAAAAGAAAATGAACTAAGAATGACAAAATATGACTTTTAGGAGGCTCATTCACATGTGGCATGAGAAGTTTACTAATAAACATGGTGAAACGAAATATCGCTATTATGAGAAGTATAAAGACCCACTCACAAATAAATGGCGACGTACTAGCGTTGTGCTTAATAAGAATGGTAAGCAATCACAGAAAGAGGCTCAGAAACGCTTAAATGAGCGTATAGAGGCAAAGCTAAATGACAAGACGCCTACTACACTTAAGACGCTAACTTTTCATGCTGCATGTGATGAGTGGTTTGAAAGTTATAAGCGTTCATCTGGCGTAAAGATGACGACGATCAACTTAAGAAAAAGAGTGATATATACGTTTAAATCGGATATTGATGACGATATTCTAATAAGCAATGTTAATCATATATATCTACAAGACATTATCAATAAATGGGCAGATAAATATAGTTATAGCTATGTTCAATCGTTAATGGGAATTGTTCGTTTCATTTTCAAATATATGCTAAAGCATTACGACCTAGATTTATCATCAGTATTAGATAGGGTTGAGATACCTAAGAAAGCGCAAACTAGAGAACAATTACAGGCAAAGAAAAATAATTATCTTGAGCCTTATGAGGTCAAAGAGTTATTACAGTGTTTTGACAAGTTGGCTGAGCAAAGCGTCACCGTCAATGGTAGACACAATATGAAAATGATTAAAAATATAGTGGAGTTTCAATGCAATAATGGGATGCGTATCGGTGAGCTATTAGCTATTAAAAAAGAAAATATTGATATAGAAAACAAGACGCTAGTTATAGATGGTACTTTAAATTATGTTCATGATCCAGTTACAAATACTTTTGGACTTAAAGAAACGACAAAGACAAGCAAAAGTAATAGAACAATTGGTTTAACTTCCCAAAGTGTTAAATTGTTAAAGTCCATCATGCTGCAAAATAAAAAGAATAGTCAATGGAACAACAATTATAGGGATAGAGGCTTTATATTTACTAATGCTGTTGGTAGCCCTATACCAGTTACACCTATCAACAACGCAATTAGAGAAGCTGTTAAAATGAGTTCGATAGACAAAAAAGTGACATCACATACACTCAGACACACTCATATATCAACACTAGCACAATTAGGAATAAATATAAAAGCTATACAAGATCGTGTAGGACATTCAGACTATAAAACAACTTTAGAGATATACACTCATGTAACTGATAAGATGGCACAAGATATGATGAATAAATTAGAAAATGTAAATATTGGTTGAAATACGTCTTCATTATAGGCGTATTTTTTATTAAAATTGCTAAAACTTCCACAAAACGCTCTTTTTATGCCCTTTATTTCTGCCACCCTAACTTAAATAACTCCACAAACCTTGATATATTAATGTTTATATAATTCTAAGTTATAATTACTTTTATTATTCACAATTCAATTGAGCCGTATTGTTTAGCACATAAATATAAAAAGCTAGGAGAACAACAAATATGAGTAATTCCCTTCGATTACATGAACATTTAACAACCGCCCCTTTACGTAATATTAATTATGTGATTTTATATTTTTCTTTGACAAATGAATTGACGATGACTATCAATGGTAGCAAGACAGAAATCCATAATCATATTGCCATCGTCAACCAAGGGGATTTATATAATATTAATCATGCTAATGATTTAATTGAGTTAAAGATACCTATCGCTTATTTCTATATAGAAGATAACGATTTCTTTAACTGTTATTTTGATCGGCATTTATTACAGTCAAATCATTTTATAAAATCTCAAATTTTGCAATGTGTTTCTAATTATTCAAACGAAGAAGCACAAGATAGTGAGACAATGTCTAAAATTATCCGCACATTATATAAGGAAGCTGTAGTGAGAAATGCAACATTATATGTACCAACCATGTCCATCGATAATCAATTATTATCTAACATCGTTCTATATATTAATGACAACATTACATCTCATTTATCTCTAATCGATATCGCACAACATGCACTGATTTCAGAATCGTATTGTTCTAATCTATTTGCGCGCATGTTGAATGTCAATTTCAAAGATTATTATACGAGTTTAAAAATTAATCAATCCGTCCGTTTATTAATGACAACGAATCATTCCATTACAACCATTTTTGAAATGTCAGGGTTTAGTAGCCACACCAATTTCACTAACCAATTTAAAAAACACCTTGATGTGAGTCCTAAGCAATTTCGTACAAAGTTAAATCAATTAGAACCATTACCTTCAATCGCAATACGTAGTTCAGTCAGTCAATCATTTTTAAATTTAATTTCACAATTTGAATTTACCGATTACTTAACGACAGAAACAACACAAATTAATATGGCCCATTATAATCCGAAAGACCAAACTCAATTTTCTACTGCTTTTATTGATTTTCAAAACATCAATGAACTCTTTCAATTTGTATTTAATGATTACTTTGATATTGATTTATCCTATTTACCTAGACCAGCCATCTTAATTAATGATGTTAGTGACATGGTAGGCCGGCATACAAATTTAAATTTATTAAATCGTTGCTTTGAAAAATTATTCGAAAAAAATATTAGACTGGCAGTAACAATTAAAAACAATCAAGAATTTAAGATGATATATCAATTGATTATGATTTTCTTACAAAATAACCGAGATTATAAATGGAATAAAAAATTAGTGAAATTTATGCTTGTATTTGATACTGAAACAATGTCTGTCCATGATATTCACCTTGCACACCTTAAACTTAAAAATAAAAACCGCGCTATCAAATTTAGTTTGATGGTGGAGGGTTTGTTAAGACAAACAGGTTCATTACAAGAAACCTATGATATTATGCACCGTATGAATTTTGATTTTTATTTTGTAGATATTGAAAATATCGATACCAAAAATGTGTTAATTGATAAACAACGAGGCTTCACTCATTCATCTACACACTTTGAAAATTATTTACGTTTCATAGAAGGATCGAATATACCTTCCACACAATTTATTTATAGTAATTTATCATTGAAATGTTTCAAATACACCAATAATGGTACACAGTCACTTCAATTATCAGATATCGTTTGTCATTTGTATCAATTAATGAGACATGGTGGCGGCGTGTGTTACAAATTAATAGAAACTGACCCAATGTATATTTCCTTATTTAATAATCATGGAAGTCTGCTACCCATCATGCATTTATATCGTTTTGTCGCGACATTTAGTAATGAGTCATTTCAAATAGCAAACAATTATTTAATGTGCTATAAAGATGGTGATTATCATTTGATACTTTTCAACAAAATTAATGATCGCTATTTATCAGATAGTCAACAGCATTATATTTTTGAAAATGATTTTAAAGAAAATACACTCTTCATAGTCAATACACTTAATAATGAACACGGCTCAATACAACATTTAATTCCTCAGGATAAACGCGATGTGTATATTGAGAAAGATATCATTCAACAACTAGACCAATGCAACCATCCTAAAACAGAATTATTAATTCAAGAAAAGGATTACGCAACATTTCAAGTAACACTTAAACATGACGAAGTTAAATATATTTGTATTAAACCTTCATAGTATTCACGTTGATATGAGTTTAGACATATGTCATTTAGGATATATGTAAACTAAGGAGATGATGATTGTGGAACAACAACAAGCGATTCAAGCAATTGAAAAAGTGTTAGACACTTCTAAAGTTGGTGTATTGTCTACTGCTTACAACAATAAACCAAACAGTCGTTACATGGTCTTTTATAATGACGAATTGACTTTATATACGAAAACAAGTACTGAAAGCACTAAAGTTGAAGAGATTAAACATAATCCTAGCGCATATATTTTATTAGGTTACAATGAAACAACAAACAATAGTTTTGTTGAAATAGAAGCCAATATCGAAGTCGTAGAAGATCAAAAAGTGATTGACTGGTTATGGGAAACACAAGATAAGACTTTCTTTGATTCAAAAGAAGATCCTAGATTATGTGTACTTAAAGTCGTTCCTAAAACGATAACATTAATGAACGATGACGATGTCGATACGCCTGTAACGATTACTGTGTAATTTAAAAAGTGTATTATGAATTTGAGCGTGGGACGATGAATTCCAAAATGAATTCCGTTCCACTCTTTTTTGTCAATTTTATTAATTCAACATCTTTGTGTCATTGATATGATTCATTGCGTGTTCAATTTAATATCGTTTATTATTTTATTGCAATTTAATACTATTTTTTGTATAAAAGAGATAGAACTTTTTAAAGGAGTCTATAACATGAAAAATAAAAAAGGTTTAGGTATTGGTATTGCACTGATTGCTATCATGCTTATTGTATGTATTGTTCTAGTGGTCATGATGATGACGGGTGGTCAAAAAGAAACCTATTATGGTTATATGAAGAATGATCATACAATTGATAAAATGGTCAATGAACAAACTGAAAAAGTTGAAAAGAATATCGAATTACCTTCTGATAGCAAAGCGAATGTCAAAAAAGGCGACTTTGTATTTTTAGTTAAAGAAAAAGGATCAGATAAATTCTCAAGAGTATCCAAAGTCGATCATGATGATGTACCACATGGATTAATGATGAAAATTCATGAAATGCATGATATGAAAGGTATGTAAATGGTCATAGATGACTGTCAATGAAGCCCATTGCTTCGTTGGCAGTTTTTTTATGCAATAGTTGTGCTCCAATACAAATCATTGATGTTTTCAAGTAGAACAAAAAAAGTACCGAACGCATTCGCTCGGTACAAAAAATGTCAGATTTCTTTTTTAAATTGATTGTAAATACTTTTTACCTTGTTCTTTGTCATAAACCTTTTCCCATTTAGAGATAACAATAGCTGATAATGCATTACCTATTACGTTTACACATGTACGAACCATGTCTAATAAACGGTCTACACCGATAATTAATGCAAGACCTTGTGCTGGTAAGCCCATCGCACCTAATGTCGTTAATAATACTACGATTGAAACGCCTGGTACCCCAGCCATACCTTTAGAGGCAACCATCAACGTTACCATTAAGATAATTTGCTCTGAAATCGATAAATGGATGCCATACATTTGTGCAACGAATAACGCTGCGATAGATTGGTATAGCGCTGATCCATCAAGGTTAAATGAGTAACCAATTGGAATGACGAAAGATGTGACATCTTTAGGTGCCCCGAACCTTTCCATTTTCTTCATCATAACTGGTAATACTGCTTCTGAACTAGAAGTAGAGAATGCTAATAATAATTCATCTTTCAAAATTTTAATAATTGAGAAGATACTTATACCGCACATTCTTGCTACAATACCAAGAACGATGATAACAAAGAATACCATTGCGAACACAACTACAAGTACTAATTTTAATAACGGAATTAAAGCGGCTGCTCCAAACGTCATTACTGTTGTACAAATAAATGCAAATACACCAATTGGTGCTAATTTTAAAATTTTATTAATCATCCAGAAAACTGCTTCAAGTGTTCCGTTTAAGAAACCTTTTACAGGATCTGCTTTTTCACCTATTGCAGCTAATCCTAAACCAAAGAATACTACGAAGAAGATGATTGGTAATAATTCACCTTTAGTTAATGCTTCAAATATGTTTGTTGGTACAATGTTTACAATGGTATCAATAAAGTGATTGCCATATGTAGATTGTTCTGCAGCTGATGCAGATGATTGATATTTAGAAATATCGCCTTTAGGTAATTTCGTTGGATCTAAACCAGCACCTGGTTTGAATAAATTACCAATAACAAGTCCTAAAGCAATTGCGATTGTCGTTATAATTTCAAAGTAAAGAATTGCTTTCCATCCATAGCTACCTATCTTCTTTGAATCCCCTAAGTTAGAAATAGATAATGCTAAAGCACAGAATACAATTGGGATGATGATCATTTTAATTAAATTTAAGAAAACGTCACCGAAAGGTTTAATATAATTTGCTACGTTATCTTGGCCAAATAATAATAAACCTACAACTACACCTAGTACCAATGCGATGATAACTTGCATCGGCAAACTAATTTTTCTCTTGAACAGAGCCATGTTGGAACCCCCTTCATCTGACATCGCTTAATTATATCAGATAATTATAAATTGGGATATAAATTTTTTAATAGCGCACGCTACCATACACGTATCCAATAGCACAAAAAAACTGTACATAGACAATAAAATAACGTCTAAATACAGTTTTATAATCAAATGCTATGGTTTAAAATTTTGATCGAAATCATTATATTTCGCATCTTTCATACTTTTTTTAGTTTCAGTATCAAAGCCCTCTGCAAAGATACCTTTACGCGTACCAATTGGTTGAATGACATAAGTCATATGTGGTTCATCTTTAAATACAACTTCTTTGTAATAAACACCTTTTTTGGCACTATAAAGTGTCTCCTCTGATTTAATTTTATCAGTTAAATTCCTTTGCTCTAAATAACTATCAACCGTTTTAATGTTTCTGTGGCCTTGATATGTTTTCATTGCAAAAAAGAAAGCTACTGCTACTACTAATGAAATAGCTAAAATAATACAAATTCTAATCCATTTTTGTTTTTTACTCATTTTGAAACTCCTTTGCACACAACCTAGTCTCAACATATTTAATCACTATCTAAATTATTATGAATGATAGTTTGAAAATTTTAAAGTATTTCTATATTTCTGTAACAAAATAGCCTAACAATTTATCTCTAATTCAAAATAAATCTACACTTACACCCTTTATGTAGATGTACTTTAAAATAACGTTTAAATGACTTGAAAAGTCCATAGAATACTATGATAACGGGCTTGACAATACTTTTAGTTCATACTATCTTTAAATAAGTTAAGGGGGGAAATATATGTATGTAAAGGATAGTTATTTAAGTAATCAATTATGTTTTTTATTATATGTTACTTCTAAAGAAGTCATAAAAAAATATACTCACTATTTAAAAAAGCATGATTTAACATATACAAGCTTTATGGTCATCATGGCTATTGAAAATGATGAAAAAATAAATATTAAATCACTTGGACGTCGTGTCTTTTTAGATTCTGGAACACTTACACCTCTCTTAAAGAAATTAGAGAAAAAAGGCTATGTACAACGTATGCGTGAAAAAGAAGATGAACGAAATCTTCAAATTACCCTCACTGAAAATGGTATTAATATTAAACCAACGTTGGAAGCTATCTCTGACCAAGTCTTTGATGATTTTGATATTACACATGAAGAAAACGAAGAACTCGTTAATAGCTTAAAACATGTAATTTCAAAAAACTTCGATTATACAACTAACTAATATTTAATCATGGCAAAAGCATGAACTACTGATTTATCGCAATGACTAGGCTTTATACATAATAGAACTTTTGCCATGTATTTCTTATTCCACACCACTATCTTCTTCTCCTGTTCTATAATACCTTTCGCTTTACGTTAATCGTCTCTATTACTATAATGTACTTTAAAAGTAGCATTTTACAACTATACTATGCTTACTTAAATAAAGGAGAGACAATCGTATGAATAATAGAGATTTTTTCGATCAATCCATTTTTAAAAATAACCCAAAAGATGTATTTCGTGATTTAGGAGAACAAGTATTCAATCAATTTTCATCAAAAAGTTTCCCAACAAATATTTATAATCAATCAAGCCAATATGTATTAGAAGCTGAATTACCAGGCGTTAATAAATCAGAAATTGAACTTAAATTTGAGCATTCT
Organism: Staphylococcus sp. GDY8P85P; assembly: GCF_017892405.1. NCBI lineage: Bacteria > Bacillati > Bacillota > Bacilli > Caryophanales > Staphylococcaceae > Staphylococcus > Staphylococcus sp. GDY8P85P. The sequence goes on from NZ_JAESLA010000075.1 coordinate 8,720, forward strand.
ACACTAACGATTAAAGTACAAAAGCATGTATCAGAACAAACAGGTAGCGTCCAATTAAATGAGCGTGCAAGTGGTGAGCTAGTCAGACATTTCGAATTTAATGATATTGATAAATCACAAATTAAAGCAAGCTATGAAGATGGCATTTTAGTCGTTACTTTACCTAAAGAAGTAAGTGCACAAGATCAGACGACTACCATTACAGTAGAATAATCACTGATACAGTAATATTAAAGAGCAATACAAAGCTATCATTAGCCTTGTATTGCTCTTATGAATGTATAAACTTATTTTGCGTATTCTTTTTTATATAAGTGTCCCATTGTAATAAATGCTAAGATACCAAATATTGCTAAAAGAATAAACGCTAAATGACTTGAACCTGTTAATCCTGTTACGTAAGTAATCACAAGTGGTGGGAAGAATCCGCCTAAACCACCCATCATTGAAACAATACCATTGGCTGCACCAGATTCATTTGCAAAGTATGAAGGCACGAGTTTAAATATTAAACCATTACCTAAACCTGCACAGATACTGATTGTTAAACAACCAATCGTAAATAATGCGATATGACTTGAAATGCCTAAAATAACGGCACCTATAACCATAATAATAAAGTCAATCATTAGTACTTTAACCGCATTAAACTTATCTCCAAGAATCCCTCCGACCGGTCTCAAGAATGTAGCTAAAGCTATAAATACACCTGATCGAATCCCTGCATCTACTTTATCAATACCAAAATTATTTACTAAGTAGTTAGGTAAGAATAATCCAAATGCTACAAAAGCACCAAATGTAATAAAATACCATAGACTTAAATAATATAATTTGTAATTTGATGATAATTTTTTAAATTGAGATGCTAAAGGTACTTTCACTTTTGGTTCATTTTTATCACCAAAAATGAACATTAAAACGGCAAAAATAGCAATGATGATCAAATAGCTTCTTACTGTTGTTTGCCAACCAATAATACCTGCAATCGGTGGTGCTAAGAATGATGATACTGCTGTACCAATGTTCCCCATACCATAAATACCATTCGCAAGTCCTACTTTATCTTTTGAAAAATATTTTGGTACAGACGTTACACCGACTGAGAAAATCGCGCCACCAACACCTAAAAAGAATCCTGATAGCATTAACATGCCTGGTGTTTGTGCTTGTCCTAAAAAGAATATTGGGAATAATAGAACGACAAAACTACAGAAGAATACCCATTTTGCGCCGATAACATTCGTTAAATAGCCAAATGGCACGCGTAGTATTGAACCTAATATAACCGGAATTGCCAGTATAATTGATAACTGACCAGGATTAACCTTAATATCTTGTGAGATATACGGCATTAATGGAGAAATGATACTCCACGCCATAAATCCTACTACAAGACTTAACGTTTGTAATGTAAGTTGAAAGCCACCTTTTGTCTTATACATTTTTTCACCTTCATCATTTCATTTTCTTTATCAGTAATTGTTATATAAAAGAGGTCAAAAATTTATATTTCAATCACATTACTGATTACATTTAAATTTTAGTAGATTTGTGAAAAAATGAACATAAGGACATTCCCTTATACTGCCGGGGAATCCCCCTATATTTTCTATCCCAAAATGAACATAAATAAAGAGGCCAGGATAGAATTCTTCGGCTCTATAATAAATTGG
>NZ_JAESLA010000076.1:0-11880 GCF_017892405.1 Staphylococcus sp. GDY8P85P
GATGTTTGCGTAGAACCAAAAGAATTCTGTCCCACTCCCTTGTTTATTTACGATACTTCCTATTGGTAGCTCGCTAGTCCAATTTTCTATGTTTGAAAACTGTCTATTCGATATTTTCTATGTTAGGCCTCACACTAAACTCCGTTTCATGATCCATTTTAGAACTACTTAAGCCGGGTTAACCATTTTACAAAATTCACAGTAGCTGACTGTACTGAAAAGGCATTTGAACATACAACAACCTTAGAATCACTCATTATTAATAAGCAGTCGAAACTATGTTAATTTGTATCTTTAGGCTGTGTAAGTATGGCGTTAAATGGTAAATACTTCTGCTCACATATTTATCACACTCAAACTGCAAAATGTTGCGAATACAAATATAACCATGTAAAACGAACTATCGCAAAAATTTGAACAAACTAATATAACGATAATATTTCACTATAAATAGCCCCCCCTTCCTATTTGTCAAAGGGTAGGGGAGTAGTTATATTTTTGTTTTATAGGATATTAAATTTATTTTATAAACAAACTTCAATAGAGTTTATATTTATGTAATACGTTTTTTGTACTTCTTAGAATTCGCCAATGCTTTATGTAGTTCATGATATAAATCGTATTTAAAATGCGTTATAATGAATAGGAAAAGACAAATATTAGGGGTGTCATTGCATGAGTGGACTTAGAAGTGTCACATTAGGGACAAGTGATCTTTCTAAAACAAACAAATTATTTAAAGATATTTTAGGACTTAATGTAGCAACTAAAAATAAAGCTTTACGTTTTGGTGATGCAGATTTAAGTCCAGGTACACGAATTCACTTTGTTGAAGTGCCAAATCCTGAATACCAAAACCAACATATCGCTAGTGTTGGTTTAAGAACACCATCTGATTCAGGTTTAGAAGAGTATCAAACCATTTTGAAAGATAATGATATTGAATTTGGTGAAGTAACTGAGTTAAATGGAAATAAACATTTTAGCTTCGAGGATAATAACGACCAAATCTTTGACATTTATTCAAATGAACTCAATACTGGCGTAGGTTTAGGTACACCTACTTTTGAAAGTACAGTAAACCCACTTCATCAAATCCAGGGTTTAGGACCTATAATTATTAAAGTTAATGAATTACCGGTTACCGCTTCTATCCTGACAAATGTGTTTAACCTAACGCATTATGCAGAATATGAATCGTCAGCTATTCCTGAAACAATGATTCAAGTGTTTCAAATTGGAGAAGGCGGTTTAGGTGGCGAAATTCATTTATATCAACCTAAAGATCCTATTGAACTTAAAGAAGAAGGTATTGTTGAACAAGTTGAGTTTAGTGCAAACTCTCAAGAGGCATTCGCACATGCGCAAAAGGAATTAGATGATATTGGAATTCCTTATCAAACGTTAGATCAAGGCGATGCTCAGTCATTACGCATTACCGAGAATAGTGGCATCTCGTTTATTTACACATTAGAAAAGTAATACAAAGACAATATGGAGGATTTAAATTTATGGCTATGTTACATGAAACTTGGAAAACACGTACACCAATTAAAAAGGTAGAAGTTATCAATACTGATGCAAAAAAATTCACAGTATCTGATATGTTAACAGTTGGTAAACAATATGATGTGATTAACGAAACCGAAGAATACTATCAAATTATTGATAATTCTGGTTTAGTTGGTGGTTATTACAAATCATATTTTAAAGAAATTTAGTATAAATCGTTATGTATGTTCATGATTAAATTAAGACTTAGGGGTTAACTTTGGATTTTAGATGATGTATAGGTTGTGCTAAACAATACATTACTTTCATCCAATTTAATCTCTTAGTCTATTTTTCATTTTAAAGAAGGAGCGTAAGTAATCAAAATGATTAAAAATCAATATATCAATTCAGATGAGTCAGTATTCAATGATGCTAAAGCTTTATTTAGTTTAAATAAGAACATTTTACTAAAAGGACCTACAGGATCGGGTAAAACAAAATTAGCCGAAACACTTAGTGCTACTGTAGATACACCAATGCATCAAGTTAACTGTTCTGTAGATTTAGATGCTGAAAGTTTACTCGGATTCAAAACAATTAAAACTAATGATCAAGGGCAACAAGAAATTGTGTTTATCGATGGTCCCGTTATTAAAGCCATGCGTGAAGGTTATATCCTTTATATCGATGAAATTAATATGGCTAAACCTGAAACATTGCCAATTCTCAATGGTGTGCTAGATTATCGACGTCAACTTACTAATCCATTTACTGGTGAAGTGATTAAAGCTGCGCCTGGATTCAATGTCATCGCCGCAATTAACGAAGGGTATGTAGGTACACTTCCTATGAATGAAGCCCTAAAAAACCGTTTTGTCGTCATTCAAGTAGATTACATTGATGGTGATATACTTAAGGACGTTATTAAACAGCAAAGCCAACTTCAAGATGATGCAATTATTGAGCAAATCATTAAATTTAATGAAGATTTGCGCACCATGTCTAAACAGGGACAAATTTCTGAAGAAGCAGCAAGTATTAGGGCATTAATTGACTTAAGTGATTTAATTACTGTCATGCCAATCGAACGTGCGATTCAACGTACGATTATTGATAAATTAGAAGATGAGCGTGAACAACAAGCAATCAAAAATGCGATTGAATTAAACTTTTAGAGAGGGATTATTATGAGCGATCGTTTTATCAAATTTAATGATGAGCAATTAGATGCTAAGCAAGTTATGATGTTGCAAGACTTAGCACGCTTACTTCTCAAAAATGAACAAACACAAGTTAAAATTCAAAAATTCCCTTATTATGATCCAATCAACAACACATTGATTACAAGTTGGTTCTGGTCGCACCGTCCCGACCATATAGAGAAAGCTGGACTTAAAACAGATGTCATGCTTGCCGCTTACGGATATCAAATGATGGATGAAACTATTGTTAATAATGTACTTCATGATGATGAATTTGCACATCCGAAGTTCTATCAACAACTTTTTAGATTACTTGAAGATATGCGTGTGTTTAATCATATTCGTATTGCACGTCCTAGCACAGCTAAATTAATAGATTTACGTTTACAAACGCGATTGTCTTATACGGAGTCTCAAATCAAATTTTATAAGACTAAAACAGTATATACTGACTTGCTATTTTTATATTTAGAAAAAGCATTTCTAAGCCAAAACTTCTATGATATTCCAACCATAGATTCACAATTAGATGATATTTTAAATTCAATGTTTCTGTACTTACCTAACTTTTTCCAAAATGAAACATCAGAAGATAATATGTACTTAGCACAACGCATCATGTTTCAAATCGATGATATATTAAACAAAGATATGTTAAACGAATATTATCATCTTCCTCGTAGGGTATATGAAGCAATCCACGAAATGTCATTTGATGAGTTGAAACGAACGGATGCAAGTAACGTCGACGGTAAAGATAATACATCTGAAGATACAGATGCAGAAACTGCTGAAGCTGAAACAAAAGCTCAAGATAGCAAATCAGAAGGCGGCGCATATCTTGAAATGGAACTTCATGAGGGTGAAAATAGTGAGGTTATGAGTGATAATGATACTGCACGTGAAGGTGATTCCACAGACGACATGACGGATATGATGACTAAAAAAGGGCGTGGTTCAGAAAATACACTGAACAACGATGAAGGCGGGTTTATTGGCGAGAACGCTTCATTTGCACTTAAAGGAATTAACGAAAATGTTGAAATCAAATGGAATGTGCCTGATATTGAACCTGATTTCTTGCTAGCATATCAAGATGTTAAAAATGATGTTCAATTCGAAACGAAAGATTTAATTCAAATTATTAAAAAAACGATTGATCGAGAACATGTAGATGAGCGTCACAATTTACCTAAAGGTCGTTTACAACGAGATTTAACTAATTGGTTTATCGATGACCAATATAAATTATTTTATAAGAAACAAGATTTAAGTAAGACGTTCGATGCTACTTTCACATTACTAATTGATGTGTCTGCAAGTATGTTCGATAAGATGGAGGAAACAATCAAGGGTGTTGTGCTTTTCCATGAAACGCTTAAAGCATTAAATGTTAAGCATGAAATACTGGCATTCAATGAAGACGCATTTGATTCTGATGATCGTAAACAGCCTAACATCATTGATGAAATTGTTCATTACGATTATTCAACTATGGAAAAAAGCGGGCCACGAATTATGTCGTTACACCCGCAAGACGATAACCGTGACGGTGTAGCCATACGTATTGCTAGCGAACGTTTACTAAGAAGAAGTCATAATCAACGTTTCCTAATTGTCTTTTCTGATGGAGAACCTTCAGCTTACAATTATGCGCAAGATGGTATTTTAGACACGTATGAAGGCGTAGAAATGGCACGTAAATATGGTATTGAAGTATTTAATGTGTTCTTGAGTCAAGATGTTATTACAGAAGACATTGAACAAACTATTCACAATATTTATGGACAATATGCCTTATTTGTTGAAGGCGTAGAAAATCTTCCAAGTCATCTATCACCATTACTCAAAAAATTACTACTAAAATCATTTTAAAATTTTGTATAAATATAGCTTTAAATATATATCAACTTTTCAAATTTTCTGAAATCACATAGACTTGCAATTCCTTTTTATGCTAGAATGTTTAATATTGCAAACATACACATAAAAAGGAGCAATTCTATGAATAAGAATACTTGGATTGTAGGATTTACTTTATTCGCTATGTTTTTCGGCGCAGGTAATCTTATTTTTCCACCAAATTTAGGTCAAGATAGTGGTCATTTCTTTTGGCCCGCTGTGATCGCATTTTGTTTAACAGGCATTGGCTTACCGTTACTAGGCGTTATTGTAGGCGCTTTAGATAAGCAAGGCTACGTAGGTTCTTTAAACAAAATATCACCTAAATTTTCAATTATATTTTTAATTATTATATATTTAACAATCGGACCTCTGTTTGCAATTCCGCGTACAGCTTCAACTTCATTCGAGATGACTGTCACACCAATTGCTCATACAAATAGTAATCTTATACTATTCATATTTACGTTGATTTATTTCCTAATCGTTCTTTACCTTTGTATTAATCCAGGTAAAATTGTAGATCGTATCGGATCATTGTTAACGCCACTATTGTTGATAACAATTTTAGCCATGATTATTAAAGGTTTCGTCGATTATAGTGGTAATACGCCATCTCATGGAAATCAAGTTGATTATAGTTCAGCTATCGGAAGTTTTTCGAAAGGTTTTACAGAAGGTTATTTAACGATGGATGCAATTGCAGCAATTGCTTTCTCAATGATCGTAGTGAATGCAATAAAAGCAACAGGGGTAAAACATGCAGATCAAATATTTAAACAAACCGTAATGTCAGGTTTGATTGCTGCTGTAGCACTCATCTTCATATACGTGTCATTAGGATTTATAGGTAATCATATGAACGTGGACAATGAAACACTTAAAAATTTAACTGCTAAAGATCAAAATGTAGGTGCCTACTTATTAACAACAATGGCAGCAAGTGGTTTTGGTGTCTTTGGCAAATATTTATTAGGTATTATTGTTGCATTAGCTTGTTTGACAACTGCTTGTGGCTTAATAGTGGCTGTAAGTCAGTATTTCAATAGAATATTCCCTAAAGTTTCGTATAAAGCTTATACAATATTCTTTACTTTAATTAGTTTTATATTGTCCAATTTAGGTTTAAATGCAGTAATATCCATGTCTGTTCCTGTATTGAGTATTATTTATCCAGTTGCAATAACTGTGGTATTACTTATCTTACTTGCAAGATTTATACCAACTAAGCGAATTGCTCAACAAATACCAATTGTTGTCATTAGTATCGTTTCTATTTTGAGCGTTATTAGTTCTAACGGTTGGGTGAAGATGTCATTTATGGATGCTTTACCATTAAAGCAATATTCATTAGAGTGGTTCCCAATAGCAGTGATTGCTACCATTATTGGTTATATAGTCGCTAAGTTTGTAAAACAGGATTATATTATTTATCAAAAAGAATAGTTCCTCACCAAAAATTTACAACAAGTTGAAGACATTAAAAAGCACATCAGACTCAAATTGAGTTGTGATGTGCTTTTGTTTATATGCTATTCTTTCTTCATAGAAAGTAAGTGTTGTTTTAATTCATCTTCTAAACCAACGAGTTCTTTTTCTGCTTCTTTACGTTTTTGGCGACCATTTTGTTGAATTTGAAGTGTTTGTTCTATCGTTTCGATAATATCGCTTTGTGTCGATTTAAGTGTTTCAATATCAACAATACCGCGCTCATTTTCAGTAGCAGTTTCAATAGCGTTTTGTTTTAACATCGCCGCATTTTGCGTAAGCAAATCATTGGTTGTATCAGTTACTGCACGTTGTGCAGACACTGCATTACGTTGTCTCATCAATGTAAGGGCAATCGCCATTTGATTTTTCCAAAGTGGAATACTTGTAAGAATAGAACTTTGAATTTTCTCAGCTAAAGCCTGATTCACATTTTGAATCATACGGATTTGTGGTGCAGTTTGTATTGCAATTTGACGCGATAATTGTAAATCATAAATGCGTTTATCTAAACGATCAACAAATTGTTCCATATCCGCGACAGCTTGGATATCCATTTGATTGCCACTTTGATGCGCATTTGCTTGTAATTTTGGAATATCTTCAGCTTGTATTTCATGTTTTTTTCTTTTAGCAGCAGCAATATATAAATTAACATCATCAAAGTAATCTTTATTTTGTTGGTATAAACCATCTAATAATTTAATGTCTTTAGATAGATTATTTTTGTGTCTATCAAGCTGAATTGTAATTCTATCAATTTGCGCACTAACAGATTGCATTCTTGAAAACACTTCATTAATAGAAGCTTTCGTACGTTTAAATAAACGTTTTAACTTAGATTGTTTCTCTGGATTTAATTCATCAGGGTTGACGGCTTTTAGTTTAGACATTAGCTGATTAAGTGAATCCCCAACAGGTCCAATATCTTTTGTCTGCACTTCATCCAACATTTTATGCGAGAATTGAGACATGTTTTCTTGTAAATGAGTACCATAAGTTAGTAACCCATCATTATCTAAAGGTTTAATTTGTTGACTAATAGTTTCAATCTTTTGTAGTTCTTTATCAGTAAATTGTTGATGAAAATCGTCTAAAACTGTATTATCATGTGCTAGGTTAATGTTGTTTTCATTATTTAAATTATTAAACTGTTGTTGTTCTATATAATCATCTAATGGATGTGCGTTGTTAAATTGTTCATCTCGAGACATTTAAGTAAATCGCTCCATTTCTTTATTCTATTTATCTTTATGACGTGTTTGTTCCAATTTATTAAGTTGCATTTCAACATCTAGACGTTCGTAATCATCTTCATTGATTCTCTTCAAATCAGCAATTAGTGTACGTTTCACTTCATCTAGCGTGATACGTGTTTGTTCTAATTTTTGCTTTTCTTCAACTGATTTTTTTGGCATTTTAGCCAGTCGAGTATACGACTCAATTAAATTTAAAGCATTGTCTATATGTGAGTAAAAGAAACTTTCAACTTTAAAGAACATTGCTGGTCGTTGTTTAACAGCAAAGTGAATAGACTTTGATATTCTATAGATATCATTTATTTGTCTAAAATCCTGAATAGATCTTACATTAATAAATGACTTCAATATAGTACGTATCTTGTCTTGGGTTTGCTTTAAATGGTTTCTCACGTAATAATAGTCTCTTCGTGAAAGGCCAATTTCTGTTAAATACTTCTTAGACGTAAGTCGTTGAGTAGGGAAGTAGGACACAAAAAACATCCCAATTCCTATTAAACCATCAATAATGAATGATAAATCAAAGCCAAAAACGCTGATCAACCATGACACTATTGCTACTGGAACCCCCACAATCACGCCAAAAAGTCGAGAAATATTGTATCTCAAATGACATCTTCCTTTTTATATTTAAATCGATTTAAAGTCTGTAAAATCTTCACTCAAATTAGTTTCTTCAAGTTCATAGTGTGTAACATGTGAAGCAGGTGATGCACCATTGATCACAGCATTAATAAACTGATCAATATTATCGTCATTACCTATTGCATATATTTCAACATAATCATCTACATTCTGAACTGTACCTTTAACATGATATTTGATTGCTAATCTTTGCGTATAATATCGAAAACCTACACCTTGAACAGTTCCAAACACTTGTAAATGCTTTTGCTTCATAGTATCACCTCTTACACTTATTATACGTAGTTTTATACTAAAAAACTAATATTTACTATTGAATCAAGAGGCTATCAGTCAAAAGTATGAGCCGTTATATTTTTAATTCAGATATAAAATAGTTAAAATAAGTATTATAGGTTAATTGAGAGGGGATTTATATATGTGGACAGTTACCAAGATCAGAGCTGACTACGAGGGATGGTGGTTATTTAGTGACTGGACAGATAAAATTGTTGAACAACATCAATTTTCAACGTATGCTGAAATGATTGATTACTATAAAAATATAATTGCAAAAAGTAAAAATGATTATGATAATTATGTTGTTGGTAAATACAATATTCATGCATTTTATAACAACTGTGATTTAAACTTTTGTGAAGATTGTGAAGAAGACTTACAAATATTTTATAGTTTTATTGTATTAAATAATAAAGAAGTATATTATAATCTACCAAAAATTAATTAAAAGATAATTTTCTATAATTGTATTGCAATTTGGTAAGAACTAACATATAATTACTACTAAGCAATGGTTTTATTCCATATTGCAAAGAATATCTGTAAGAGTTATTTATAGCGTTTCGTTATTCATACATAATTGTCACATGTATTTTTTGTAATATGCGAATAATGCATATTGAAAGAATTTAGTCTTGGAGGTTTCAGAATTATGAAACAAGGTACAGTTAAATGGTTTAACGCTGAAAAAGGTTTTGGTTTTATCGAAGTTGAAGGTGAAAACGACGTATTCGTACACTTCTCAGCAATTAACCAAGATGGTTACAAATCATTAGAAGAAGGTCAATCAGTTGAATTTGAAGTAGTTGAAGGCGACCGCGGTCCTCAAGCTGCAAACGTTGTAAAACTATAATAAATAGATTGTAAAATATTGACTTTAGTAACACCTTACCAAGATGTAAGGTGTTTTTTATTTTAAGGGCTCTTCGTCAAATCGGACTGATGAGTCCTAATATTGAGATTAAGCAACCTTAGGTTGTTTAATCTCTTTTTTTGTTGTTGAGGCAAATAGTCGCGAAGTTATTATAGAGCCTTTTTATTTTAAGTTAATAATGGCTTTAGAAAAGGATTGTACGAAAAATGAGTTCACCTTTTATTGAATGGTGCAAAATAAAATATTGTTTTTTATTGTATAAATATATTATTATTAAACTGATAAGTAGGAGAAAGGAGAGATGATTATGTTAAAACTTTTAGATATTTTCCAATTCTCAATTGGTAGATTTTATATCGGCTATCGTGGCCGTCATATTAAATGGTAATATCAATCTTAAAAAATCGAAGAATAATTTGTATATTTGCAATTATTTGTATAATACTCAGTAGTTCAATGATGCTAAATTTATTAATAGGCTTAACTGCTTATCTAATAAAATCAGAATTTTTAGAGTTTATAGTTTTATTGTTAAGTATTAACATCTGTTTTTTAATAATACCTACTTATCTTTCTTCAATTTTTTCTTATAAATTCGATCCATACTCAATGTATAAATTTTCAAATATATTAATTTACACAATTATTTTTATTTTAGTGTTTTATTTTTTTGATGATTTTAAATTAACATTATTTTATTTAACAATTGCAATGGGAGAAGAATATTTATTTAGAGAAGTTGTTTATAAAATCCTATTAAATAATTTTAGTTTTATCAATTCAATTATTATAGGTTCTTTATTGTTTTCTTTGTTATTACATTTAAATGAGTCAATAATAACAAATTTATTAATTAGATTCCCATCTAGTATTTTATTATATTTATTAAGATATGCTTTTGGTCTTAGGGCATCTATAAGTGTTCATTGGATTTATAATATTTTAGTTTCAAAAGTAATAGGGTGATTGTATGAAATTAGCACTTATTTCGATTTTAGTAAATTGTATTTTTTATATTTATTTAGCTTATTTGGGCTTAGATATAAATTTATTTTTATCAACTGTTTTAACTATTATTATTCCTTGCTTAATTTCTTCAATAGCAATAATCTTTGTTAAACCATCAATATTACATGTGTTAATCACTGTTGCATTTAATGTTTTTTATTATATAATTTACAGTTTATATATTATGAATTTAGATGGTTATTTAGAATATGTTTCTAAATATAATATTGATAATAATGATATAAATATACAAGTGTCACCAAATATGTTAGAAATCTCTCAAGTAATTTTTTTAATATTGGCTTATTTAATACCTCAACTATTCATAATATTTATTAAATTTAAAAAAGGGGAGAAACATGTTAGAATTTAAAGATATTTCAAAAAATATCATAAAAAAGCAATTTTAGAAAATATAAATTTCAAAATATGTAAAGGGGAAAAAGTCGGTTTGCTTGGTACTAATGGGGCAGGTAAAACTACTTTAATGAAGCTAATTGCTAAATCTCAGTTGCCTACCCAAGGTCATATTTTTTATAATGGCATTGATATAAATAGTAAAGATAACGTTTTAAATGATTTTGCATTTATGATTAATCAAATCTATTTCCCTGAAATTAGCGCTAGAAAAAATTTAGAATATTACTTAGAAATTAATAATAAAAAAGAATATTCTAAAGATATAAGTAAAATTTTAAATCTAGTTGCTCTAGAAGATAACTCGAAGAAAGTAAAATACTTTTCATATGGTATGAAACAGCGATTATGTTTGGCGTTATGTTTAATAATCAAACCAAAAGTTGCTATTTTAGATGAACCATTTTTAGGTTTAGATCCTATTGGAGTACAAAAATTAATAACAATCATCGAACAATTTTCTAAAGAGAATGACACAATTTTTTTAATATCTAGTCATCAATTAAAAGAATTAGAAGGATTGTGCACAAGGTTTTTATTATTAAATAAACGAAAGATTACAGAAATAGATGTTAAAGAACAAAACAATATTATAAAAATGAAATTTAAAAAAACAATTAACAATATTGACAATTTACTTTCTAAGTACTCATTTATTGAAAAAATCGACTTAAATATTGTCACTATAAAAAATGAGAACGATAACTTGTCTAAATTACTTGTAGAGTTAAGGGATAATTCTTTATTAGAAGTTATACATAACTCACATGATTTAGAATCATATTTTTATCAAGAGTAGGTATTTCAAATGTTTAAATTTATATTCATGTATGTTTTTAAGATACGTGCCACATGGTTACTTTTAATTTTAGGTCTCTATCCTTTATTAATATTTTTAGCACAATTTTTAAATAGTAATTTCTTATCACTCTCAGCTAGTCAAGCTGGTAGTGTAAGCTTTTTGGAAACCTTTATTGCGATATATGATACCCAGCAAAAGTCAATGCTATCATTAATAATAGTTGCTTATTTAGCATCAATATTATTCTATAATGAAATTAGTACTAGTCGTCTTCTTTTTTTCAAAGATCAGAATAGAAATAAAATTTTTAATAATAAGTTTTTATCAATCATTATTGTTTATATTACTTTTCTAATTATATTGTGTGTATCCTCAATAATTGTTTATTTATATTTTGTGAATAATCATGATTATTCATCACATTCTTTATTATTAAAAGATACTAAATATAATCATTATCTAATGACAAATTTGATGGGCTTATTTTTTAAGTCAAGTCCAGACTCCTGT
>NZ_JAESLA010000077.1:0-3499 GCF_017892405.1 Staphylococcus sp. GDY8P85P
GGATTTTCGCCATGCCACGAAATTAGCATCATGCTAGCAAGTTAAGCGAACACTGACATGATAAATTAGTGGTTAGCTATATTATTTTACTTTGCAACAGAACCAAAATTATTTTATTAAAGAGTAGTTCAACAAACGGGCCATATTGTTGTATAAGTGATGAAATACTGAATTTAAAACTTAGTTTATATGTGGTAAAATGTTTTAATCAAGTTTAGGAGGAATTAATTATGAAGTGTAATGAATGTAACAGGGTTCAATTAAAAGAGGGAAGCGTATCATTAACCCTATAAACTACGTCTGCCCTCATTATTGGAGGGTGAAATGTGAATACATCCTATTCACAATCGAATTTACGACACAACCAAATTTTAATTTGGCTTTGCATTTTATCTTTTTTTAGCGTATTAAATGAAATGGTTTTGAACGTCTCATTACCTGATATTGCAAATGATTTTAATAAACCACCTGCGAGTACAAACTGGGTGAACACAGCCTTTATGTTAACCTTTTCCATTGGAACAGCTGTATATGGAAAGCTATCTGATCAATTAGGCATCAAAAGGTTACTCCTATTTGGAATTATAATAAATTGTTTCGGGTCGGTAATTGGGTTTGTTGGCCATTCTTTCTTTTCCTTACTTATTATGGCTCGTTTTATTCAAGGGGCTGGTGCAGCTGCATTTCCAGCACTCGTAATGGTTGTAGTTGCGCGCTATATTCCAAAGGAAAATAGGGGTAAAGCATTTGGTCTTATTGGATCGATAGTAGCCATGGGAGAAGGAGTCGGTCCAGCGATTGGTGGAATGATAGCCCATTATATTCATTGGTCCTATCTTCTACTCATTCCTATGATAACAATTATCACTGTTCCGTTTCTTATGAAATTATTAAAGAAAGAAGTAAGGATAAAAGGTCATTTTGATATCAAAGGAATTATACTAATGTCTGTAGGCATTGTATTTTTTATGTTGTTTACAACATCATATAGCATTTCTTTTCTTATCGTTAGCGTGCTGTCATTCCTGATATTTGTAAAACATATCAGGAAAGTAACAGATCCTTTTGTTGATCCCGGATTAGGGAAAAATATACCTTTTATGATTGGAGTTCTTTGTGGGGGAATTATATTTGGAACAGTAGCAGGGTTTGTCTCTATGGTTCCTTATATGATGAAAGATGTTCACCAGCTAAGTACTGCCGAAATCGGAAGTGTAATTATTTTCCCTGGAACAATGAGTGTCATTATTTTCGGCTACATTGGTGGGATACTTGTTGATAGAAGAGGTCCTTTATACGTGTTAAACATCGGAGTTACATTTCTTTCTGTTAGCTTTTTAACTGCTTCCTTTCTTTTAGAAACAACATCATGGTTCATGACAATTATAATCGTATTTGTTTTAGGTGGGCTTTCGTTCACCAAAACAGTTATATCAACAATTGTTTCAAGTAGCTTGAAACAGCAGGAAGCTGGTGCTGGAATGAGTTTGCTTAACTTTACCAGCTTTTTATCAGAGGGAACAGGTATTGCAATTGTAGGTGGTTTATTATCCATACCCTTACTTGATCAAAGGTTGTTACCTATGGAAGTTGATCAGTCAACTTATCTGTATAGTAATTTGTTATTACTTTTTTCAGGAATCATTGTCATTAGTTGGCTGGTTACCTTGAATGTATATAAACATTCTCAAAGGGATTTCTAAATCGTTAAGGGATCAACTTTGGGAGAGAGTTCAAAATTGATCCTTTTTTTATAACAGGAATTCAAATCTTTTTGTTCCATTAAAGGGCGCGATTGCTGAATAAAAGATACGAGAGACCTCTCTTGTATCTTTTTTATTTTGAGTGGTTTTGTCCGTTACACTAGAAAACCGAAAGACAATAAAAATTTTATTCTTGCTGAGTCTGGCTTTCGGTAAGCTAGACAAAACGGACAAAATAAAAATTGGCAAGGGTTTAAAGGTGGAGATTTTTTGAGTGATCTTCTCAAAAAATACTACCTGTCCCTTGCTGATTTTTAAACGAGCACGAGAGCAAAACCCCCCTTTGCTGAGGTGGCAGAGGGCAGGTTTTTTTGTTTCTTTTTTCTCGTAAAAAAAAGAAAGGTCTTAAAGGTTTTATGGTTTTGGTCGGCACTGCCGACAGCCTCGCAGAGCACACACTTTATGGACATAAAGTATAGTATGTTATACTTTACTTGGAAGTGGTTGCCGGAAAGAGCGAAAATGCCTCACATTTGTGCCACCTAAAAAGGAGCGATTTACATATGAGTTATGCAGTTTGTAGAATGCAAAAAGTGAAATCAGCTGGACTAAAAGGCATGCAATTTCATAATCAAAGAGAGCGAAAAAGTAGAACGAATGATGATATTGACCATGAGCGAACACGTGAAAATTATGATTTGAAAAATGATAAAAATATTGATTACAACGAACGTGTCAAAGAAATTATTGAATCACAAAAAACAGGTACAAGAAAAACGAGGAAAGATGCTGTTCTTGTAAATGAGTTGCTAGTAACATCTGACCGAGATTTTTTTGAGCAACTGGATCCAGGAGAACAAAAACGATTTTTTGAGGAAAGTTATAAATTATTTTCCGAACGATATGGCAAGCAAAATATTGCTTATGCAACAGTTCATAATGATGAGCAAACCCCTCACATGCATTTAGGTGTTGTGCCTATGCGTGATGGAAAACTGCAAGGAAAAAATGTGTTTAATCGTCAAGAACTGTTATGGCTACAAGATAAATTCCCCGAGCATATGAAAAAACAGGGTTTTGAGTTGAAGCGTGGTGAACGTGGCTCTGACCGTAAACATATTGAGACAGCTAAATTTAAAAAACAAACTTTGGAAAAAGAGATTGATTTTCTAGAAAAAAATTTAGCAGTTAAAAAAGATGAATGGACTGCTTATAGCGATAAAGTTAAATCAGATTTAGAAGTACCAGCGAAACGACACATGAAAAGTGTTGAAGTGCCAACGGGTGAAAAGTCCATGTTTGGTTTGGGAAAAGAAATAATGAAAACAGAAAAGAAACCAACCAAAAATGTTGTTATATCGGAGCGTGATTATAAAAACTTAGTGACTGCTGCGAGAGATAACGATAGGTTAAAACAGCATGTTAGAAATCTCATGAGTACTGATATGGCGAGAGAATATAAAAAATTAAGTAAAGAACATGGGCAAGTTAAAGAAAAATATAGTGGTCTTGTAGAGCGATTTAATGAAAATGTAAATGATTATAATGAGTTGCTTGAAGAAAACAAGTCTTTAAAGTCTAAAATAAGCGATTTAAAGCGTGATGTGAGTTTAATCTATGAAAGCACTAAGGAATTCCTTAAGGAACGTACAGACGGCTTAAAAGCCTTTAAAAACGTTTTTAAGGGGTTTGTAGACAAGGTAAAGGATAAAACAGCACAATTCCAAGAAAAACACGATTTAGAACCTAAAAAGAACGAATTTGAACTAACTCATAACCGAGAGGTAAAAAAAGAA
>NZ_JAESLA010000078.1:0-14362 GCF_017892405.1 Staphylococcus sp. GDY8P85P
ACAATTATACGGACTTTATCTATTATATGTTAAATATGGATAATCATACCATAGATAAATATAGAATATAATGTTTATAACAAAGGAAGTTATTATGCGGAAACTAACTGTTGAAGATATTGACTGGATTGAAACAATAGCCAAGATACAAGAACATCATATTGAAAGACGAGAATTACATTACAATGCAACCCATCTATCGATTGCCTTGCGTCAAGATATGATTGTTCAACGATTAAAGCATAGTGATGATATGATTCTAGTTGAATTGCGTAAAAACACAAACCACGTCATCGCATTTATTTGGGGACATTTTGAAGCGGTGCATGAAAAAGTAATAACAGAGATGCTTTATACAGATCCACATTTTCGAGGGATGGGATACGCTAAGCGTTTAAAAGCTGCACTCGAACGCTGGGCGATTGAAAAGCAAGCTAAATCTATTGAAGGCACAATCGATGCCAAGAATGCCGCAATGATTGAACTTAATAAAGCGAAAGCTTATGAGATAAGTCATGTAAAAATGCGTAAAGACCTTAGGTAAAAAATGAATAGGTTCTAAATTCATGTTAAAATAAGATTACTCATTCGTTATAAAGGAGAAAAGCATGAAGAAATGGTTAATACTCTTACTGTCAGCAACACTAATGTTGTCTGCATGTGGTAAGAGTGATGAAAGAACATCGTTAGAAAAAGATGTGAAGCAACTACAAAAAGAAAATGATGATTTGAAAAAGCAAAAGAAAGATTTAGAACAACAAAAAGAGAAACTCAATGATCAACGTGAAAAACTTCAAAAAGAAGTGGATGAATCAGTAGCGTCAGAATCTGCTAAGGACGACTCAGATAGTGATGACAAAGATAGTAGTGATTCAACGTCAACGGAATCATCAGGCAGTCATACAGATAAGCAGACTAAGAATGAAAGTACATCACAAAGTAGTGCATCAAGTAATGAATCAAGTACTTCTGAAACGCGTCATAGCAATGACGCACAATCAACTAAGAATGCCAAACACAATCAATCAAATAGCCAAGCGCATCCTTCTAGCGAGCAAAGTAACACTCAAAATACATCATCAAGTAACAGCCATTCATAATGGCCATTTTTAAATAATAGAAGCCATCATGTTCGCGTTATGGCAAGTTTGATATGTATGTATGAAGGGTAAAATAGATTTAAATCAATTTTGAATTCACATTTTATCTTTTTAGATGTATTTAGTGGACAAAAATGGACGACATCATAAAATGATTAAATATAAACTTTATAATATTGGAGAGATGACATATGCATGAACAAGATTTTCATATTTTAGAAGGTCGCGACATAACATTACCTGAATTAGGACGTGAAATTGAAAATATTACTGGACGTACTATCGTTGATTCTACTGGAGAAATCAAACGTGTTATCGCACATTTACCTAACTTTGAATCTGATACAGATACATTTGTAGCTACATTTAAACTTAATCATCGTAATGATTTTGTCGATGCAACTTTTGTTGCGCCTAAAGATCAACGCGATCGTTTAAAAGAAATTCCAGTACACATTGAACTCGTTAGTTACATATCTCGAGGATAATGAGTTAATCAATCAAATTTAAAGATGGATAAAGTGTGCTATGGTTAATGCGCCATATCGCACTTTTTTAATCATGTATTTCTTTAAAGTGGGGTGTTGAAAATGGCTACATATATAGAAACGGAAAGACTAAAATTACGAGATTGGAAGCAAGAAGATTTATTGCCATTTCAGAAAATGAATGCCAATCCTCAAGTGCGACGCTATTTCCCAAGTTTGTTAAGTTATCGACGTTCTGAATTAGATATGAAAAAAATGGACGATATTATTAAAGAAAATGGTATTGGCTTATTTGCCGTTGAACTTAAAGAAACTGGGGAGTGGCTTGGTTTTATTGGGGTGAATTATATTCCTCAAGACAGTTCATATCCGTTCGAGGAGTTGCCATTATATGAAATTGGATGGCGTCTGATTCCAGAAGTATGGGGGAATGGGCTTGCTACAGAAGGTGCAACAGCTGTATTAGCATTTGCTAAAGAAAAGGGGATTGAATCGATTTACAGTTTTACTGCAGAAAATAATCTACCATCTAGAAAAGTGATGGAAAAGATTGGTATGACATTATATGACCATTTTGAATTACCAGAACTAAGTAAATATCACATGTTGAAACGACAAGTACGCTATTATAAACAGTTATCAATTTAAACGTGAAAGCGACATGATATTGGAAAAGTATATTTCGTGATAAGTCATCACTAAATGAAATATAAAAGTCCAAAGCATGTCGCTTTATCATTAATCGTATGTACGTGTGCCTAACGGTTTAAAGTTAAGTAACCCGTTTATTAAATCTTCTTTAGTATTGTATAAAGGAGCTAAGTTTTTATATTTTTCATCAATAAAACCTTCTTTGATCATACTATCAATAAGTTGTTGAAGCGGTTCAAAGAATCCATTTAGATTGTAGACGCCGATTGGTTTTTCATGAATGCCAATTTGTGCCCAGCTATATGTCTCGAAAAATTCTTCGAGCGACCCAGCGCCACCTGGTGCCATCACAAATGCATCTGCAAGTTCGGCCATTTTCTGTTTGCGCTCATGCATTGAGTCGACAAGAATCAGTTCACTAACATTTTGGCTCGTGATCTCTTTTTCATCTAACATCTTTGGCATTACACCAATAGCATGACCACCATGATCTAACACACCATCTTGAATCGCACCCATAATACCTATAGAACCGGCACCGAAGACCAATTCGTACCCTTGTTCAGCCATATATTTTCCAAGTTCGTATGCTTCTTTAACATAAATAGGGTCTTTCCCTTTACTAGCACCACAATATACTGCAATTCGCTTCATTATACATCCTCCTTAAGTTGCTTGATAACAGCATGAAATGCTCGCTCAAATTGTTTTCTATCTTCCTTTGAAAAGGGTGGAGGTCCTTTATGACGACCACCTTGCTTTCTTATTTGTGCATTATTATAACGTTGTTGCAATAACAAATCTATATTACTGGAATGATAACTATGACCTTTATGATGCATGACAATCTTAACTTTAGAAAGTAACAAACTGGCCAATCCATAATCTTGAGTAATTACAATGTCTTCTGACGAAGCTAATTTCACAATTTTATAATCAACAGCATCTGGACCATCATCGACATAGAGTGTTTCAACATGATTTGGAAGTACTTTATTTGAGAAGTGACTAAAGCTACGCAAAATGATAACAAAAATGCCTGTCCCAGCAGTTAATTCAATTACAGAATCAACGACTGGACAAGCATCTCCATCAATGATTACCCGTGTCATAAAACATTACGCCTTATTATTCTCTTCGTTTTTATTTTGTGAAACAATACTATCAGCTTCATGACCGTCCAATTTTTTCATTTCTTTGATGCGCGCTTTTTCTTCTTGTTTTTGTAATTTTTCTTCTTCTTTATGACGTTTATCAATATTTTTTTGAAGTTTTTTATCTAGTTTATTAACGTCTTTTTTGTTCTCTTTTTCGAGTTTTTTCGCCTTTTTTCTCAGTCTCATCATCAAGTTTACCAGGCGTTAAACCAACTTTTTCTTGATATTTTTGAGTCTTTTTCATATCTTTCACACGTTGTTTTTCATTCTTTTCACGTGCTTTTTCTTCTTCTTTATGGCGTTGCTCTATATTTTTCTGAAGCTTTTTGTTCATTTTATCAGCTTCTTTATAATTTTTCTTAGCTAATTTTTCGCCTTTTTTCTGAATGTATTCAGGATCGTTTTCTTTAGCAATTTTTTTCAATTCTCTCTTGTTGTTGAATTCTTGTTTCTTGTCTCCTAAATAGTCTTTTGCATCTGATGCTTTATTCGCAATAGCGTGTCCAGCATTAGACGTTGCGTTTGTTGCTTTTTGCACCTCAGGGTGAGATTTAATACGTTTACGTTCTACAATTAGTGGCACAATAATGATTGGTAAAACATTAATTGCCGTTTTAATGAGTTTCTTTTTGTCCATACACGTTGCCTCCATTAGATTTACTATTTATCTTCATTACCCTATGATACATGATACTAAACGAAGGAACTAGCTAGAACACTCATAATATCTTGAATAAACAATAGACGTGAACATTAAATTGTTTTTCAGTGCAAAAAATGAGAGCAAGACAGAAATTAAAATAAATTCGTTGTCCCGCTCTCGTTCAATGGTATTAACCATAATTTAATTTTAAATGCCTTTGCCAATGCCAAAACCGAAGTACAGAATAGCAATAATGATTACTAATACAATACGATAAATTGCAAATGGTACTAACTTAACTTTATTAATTAAGTGTAAGAACGTTTTAATTGCAATTAAGCCGACAACAAAGGCAGCCAAGAACCCAATTAAGTAAAATGGGATATGTGAAAGTTCGATATATTGATAGTTTTTAAATAGTGATAACGCACTAGCAGCTAGCATAATAGGTACAGCCATAATGAATGTAAAGTCAGAAGCAGACTTATGATCTAACTTCATTAAGACACCTGTTGAAATAGTAGATCCAGATCTACTGAAACCAGGCCACATTGCGACTGCCTGAGAGATACCGATTACAAACGCTTGAACATAATTAATCTGGTCAACAGTTTGAGGATTTGTCACTTTCTTGCTATATTTGTCTGCAATGATCATATAAATTGCACCTAGGAATAAACCAATCATTACAGTAGGAACGCTAAACAAATGTTCTTCAATAAAATCATCAAATAAGACGCCTAAAATACCAGCCGGAATCATACCTACTAAGACGTGTAGTAAGTTTAAGCGACGTGGTTTAGAACGAAATTCTTCATTAATTGATGTTTTTCTGTATTTGCCAATATGTAACATTTCGAAATAACGCTCACGGAATACCCATGCTGCAGCAAAAACAGAACCTAATTGAATTACAACCTTGAAGGTGAAAGCTGATTCAGAACCTAAAAATTCAGTCGATTTTAGCCACATGTCGTCTACTAAAATCATGTGACCCGTAGATGAAACTGGCGCAAATTCAGTTAATCCTTCGACGATACCTAGGATAAGGCCCTTGATAAACTCGATAATAATCATAAGTAACCTCTTTCTTTTATTAGAAATTTAAAATATTGTTGTCTTTAAATATATTGTTGTCAAAATTCACTTTACTATAATATCATAATGCATTAAATCTATGCTAATAATATTAAGACAACTACTTAAGCCTTATGTATAAATGTTAGTGATTCTTTGAGCAGACTTTTATTTAAAAAGTGGAAAAGTGTTTAACGACCCACAATATATTTTTATACCTTTTCCAATGTACTAGTATAACAGAGCATTTCACAACAGTCTTAAGTATGAAATGGTTACTTTAAGAGGCGCATATATCTTAAATAATTCGAATATAAAGCAAAAATACATAATCTAATAACATGTTCATTATATTGTCACTGTTTTTCAAAAGGTATTAAATGCTAAACCAATAAGAACCTTTTATAATAGGAAATTAGGTGAAGATAAAGTGAAAAAATTAATGAATTTAGTCTTTAAATATAAAATATTTCCATTGTTAATGGGAATTGTAAGCACATGCCTAGCAATAACTGTCGTTATTCAAAATATAAGTATTGCGACTTTTTTAGATCAAGTCTTATATGATCATACATCGTCTATTTTTTCATTGTTAATTATCATTTTAATCGTCTTAATTCTAAGAGCAACATTGAATATGATTAACTTGCGATTAGGTGATACGTTAGCTAGTAAGGTGAAACATCAATTACGCAAAGAAGTTGTTTTAAAAGACACCGTCGTTGCCACGGGAACGCAAATTAATATTTTAACCGAGACTATAGACGGCCTGTCTCCATTTTTTAAAAACTATTTACCACAAGTCTTTAAGTCAATGATGATTCCTTTAATAATTATCATAGCAATGTGTTTTATCCATTTAAATACCGCATTAATTATGATTGTTACAGCACCATTCATTCCACTTTTTTACATTATTTTTGGTCTTAAAACGCGTGATGAATCTAAAGATCAAATGACGTATTTAAATCAGTTTAGTCAGCGTTTTCTCAATGTGTCTAAGGGACTTATTACACTTAAGCTTTTTAGACAGACCGAACACACGAAAGCACATGTATATGAAGATAGTACGCGATTTCGTGATTTAACGATGCGCATATTAAAAAGCGCGTTTTTATCGAGTTTAATGCTAGAGTTCATTAGTATGTTAGGTATTGGATTAGTTGCTTTGGAAGCTGCGCTAAGTCTTGTGGTTTTTCATAGCATTGATTTTAAGACGGCGGCAATTGCCATCATATTAGCACCTGAGTTTTATAATGCGATTAAAGATTTAGGACAAGCCTTCCATACAGGTAAGCAAAGTGAGGGGGCGAGTGATGTCGTTTTTGACTTTTTAGATTCTGACAGTGCAACGCTTGTAAATCAAGAGAAGGTCAAAGTACAGCAGAAACCTCAAATTTGTATGACTCATGTAACGTATCACTATCCGAATCAATCATCTTATGCAATTCAAGATATGTCTTTAACAATCAATAGTGGGGAGACTATCGCTATTGTAGGACCAAGTGGTGCAGGTAAATCAACTTTGGCAAAGCTACTTACTCAAACGATTCGACCAACATCTGGCCAAGTAACGTTTAACTACAATGTTCATCAAATTGGAATGTTGAGTCAAACGCCGTATATTTTTTCGGCATCTATTAAAGATAATATCGCCATGTTTAAAGAAGTTGATGATGATCAAATCCTTCATGTATTAGAAATGGTTGGCTTAAAAGAGAAAGTATTGTCACTAAAAAAGGGGATTTATAGTCAAATTGGTGAAGGTGGCGAAATGTTATCAGGTGGTCAAATGCGTCGTATCGAGTTATCTAGGGTGTTACTAATGCATCCTGATGTAGTTGTGTTTGATGAACCGACGACTGGCTTAGATTTAGAAACGGAGACAATCATTCAACGTGTCATCGCTCAACATTTTAATGGTGTAACGATGATTATGATTGCACATCGTGATTCAACGATTCGCCAAGCAACACGACGATTATTTATTGAAGCGGGTCACTTAGTTGAAGATGACCAGACGATTTCTGTAAGACTAGATAAAGGTGGTGACTTCATATGAAACCACATATTCGATTTCGGCCGGATAAGGATTTAATATTAGCCATCTTGACGGGGGTTATAGGGAGCATCGTTGCCTTAGCAATGTTCTTCTTAAGCGGCTATATGGTAACCCAAAGTGCATTAGGAGCACCTTTATACGCATTAATGGTGTTGGTTGTATCAGTTAAGATGTTTGGGTTTATACGTGCTATTGCCCGATATGGAGAACGTTTGCTCTCGCATAGAACAACATTTACAATGTTGCGAGATGTTCGAGTTCAATTTTTAGAGCAATTAATTCCAAGAGTACCTAATTTGTATCGTAAGTATTCATCTGCTGATTTACTAACAAAAATGATAAGCAAAGTAGAAGCTTTGCAAAACATTTACTTACGAGTCTACTATCCACCGGTTGTCATTGGTTTCACAGCAATTATTGCAGCTGTCACATTAATTTATTTTAGTGCGGTTCATGCGATTGTTATCGTAATAAGTATGTTATGTTCACTATGGTTGGTACCGTGGTTAAGTGCTAAGCGGGTAGGCCATTTAAAGGAACAAGTTGCACAGCAACAACAAACTACGATTACGCAATTTTATGATTACAAGGAAGGGTATGCTGAGTTAGCTCGTTTTAACAACGTAGAAGACTATCATAATCATTTGATGCACGCATTAGAAGCATATGACAACATGCAATCGAAAGAATCACGATTTTTAACATTATATGATTATATGCTCAATTTAATCGCTATGCTCGCTATATTTGCGACTTTAGCCTTAGGCATTTTACAAGTTAAAGAAGGACAATTAAATGTGGTGTACTTAATGAGTATTGTATTGATGATGTTAACATTATTTGAACAAACAGTGCCGATGAGCAACTTTGCATACTATAAAGCGGATACAGATGAAGCATTACATAGTTTGAATGATGTGTTGTCGTATCCAGTGGACGAATCGAAGCAAACGTTAGAAGTGATGCAGCACCGTGTTTATGATATTAGAGATATGTCATTTAGTTACGAACATCAAGAAATGCCTACGTTATCCAATATAAACTTAACTGTAGATAACGGCGAGAAAATAGCAATTGTTGGACCATCAGGTTCTGGGAAAAGCACGTTACTACAAATCATGAGTGGCTTGTATGATATTGATAGTGGACAAGTAACTCTTTATGGACAAAACGTTTCACATCTAAATGAAGACAGTCGCTTTGAACAACTTAATGTACTACTACAATCTCAACAATTATTTGATGGTACACTGCGTTCTAACATGTTCACGAATCATAATGATAGTGTTATTCAAAATGTTTTAACAAGATTGAATTTAGGCCATCTTAATTTGGAAAGACCCATTACTTTAGATGGAAATACATTATCGGGTGGAGAGATGCAACGTATTGCGCTAGCACGTCTATTACTAAAAGATGCCAATGTATGGTTGTTAGATGAACCAACGACGGCATTGGATGAAGATAACACTAAGCAAGTGATGCAAATGGTTGAGGAACAAGCTGAAACAGTGATTGTTGCAACACACGATTTGAAATTATTGCCACACTTTGACAAGATTGTCGTTCTCATTGATGGTCAAGTGAAAGAACAAGGACGTTATGATGAATTAAGTCAAGGTGATCACTATTTGAGTCGTTTATTAAAAATGAACTAGCGCACATATGCTATAAACGAAAAACCTGAGATATCTACGATAGATAACTCAGGCTTTTCGTTATTGATAAATATATTATAATTTGATTCGAAACGAATAACTTTAATTGGCTTAGTATTAGCATGTCATTTTATTTTGACTCGGTAAAAGCGTCGATGACTTTACCTAATAGACGATTAAGTTCGTGTACTTCATCTTTACTTAAAGAAGAAGCAGTTGCAACTTTCTTAGATGCATCGCTTAATTCAGGTTTGATTTTTTCACTCTTCTCAGTAAGATGAATGAATACTTCACGTTGATCAACTTCAGAACGTTCACGTTTGATGAGATCAACATGTTCCATTCTTTTTAATAAAGGTGATACGGTACCAGTATCTAAAGCTAGTTCTGTAACTACCTTTTTAACATTTACAGGAGATTCATCCCATAAAATACTTAGCACTAAAAATTGTGGGTAAGTAAGATTGTACTTTTTAAAGACTTTATTTGAATAGTAGCGATTAACTTGTCTTTGAGCATTGTACAAACTAAAGCAGAGTTGCTCTTTCAAATTATGTTGTTCAGACATTAAAGTTCTCCTCCAGACATTCTATCCGTCTCTCTATGTTTCGGATTAAATTTCGTCTATGTTGTATAAAATATAACTTGCAACACACTTCGTCTCAATGCCATGCTAAAATTAAAGTATGTTTAAATTCTAGAAGATATTTCTATTTTAATCAAGTGTAATCTAAAATAAATACATATATTATCATATTCGAATTAATTTTAAAAAGAAAAGAGATTTTAAAATGATAAATAATAAAAATGAAAAAATATCAATTACAATTGTAAATGGCTTTTTAGGAAGTGGTAAAACTACATTTCTAAAACATTATATAGAGCAATTATTAAAAAAAGATGAGAAAATAACAATTATTATGAATGAATTTGGCAGTTTCGACGTTGATAGTTTATTACTTGGAGATGACGTATCCATTCGTTCATTAATTAATGGCTGTGTGTGCTGTGATTTAAATAGTGACTTAGTAAATCAGATGAAGCAGTTAATTGAACTTCAAGAAACCAGTCATATCATAATCGAAGCCACAGGTTTAGCACATCCGCTTGAGATTTATACGGCTTGCCAAGATCCGATGCTTGTAAATAACGTTCATAAACCTACAATCATTGGTATTGTAGATGCACAAAGATTTATAAAGAAAGATGTATATAGTCCGTCAACTGCTCAATTATTAGAAGAACAATTAAGTTATAGTGACACAATAATATTGAATAAAGTTGATTTAGTAGATGAAGAAGCCATCCATAACATTAAAGAAAATCTAAAACAAATCAATCCGAATGCGCCTGTTATTGTTACCACTTACAGTCAATTTCAATATGATCAAATTCATGTTAATGCGATTCAGCACCATGAAAAACAACATAAGCATGCCCATCATCATGGTATACAATCAATGCAATATACATTTACAACTGCTATAGATCGCCAATTGTTTTATCAATTTATTATGCGTCTACCAGATAGTGTGCTTCGACTAAAAGGCTTTGTGACGTTTAGAGATTTGCCAGAGGTCACTTATGAATTTCAATATGCTATGGGATTACCTGATTATGGCATTATCGACAAAGAGGTGCCGTTGACAATTGTCATCATCGGGGAGGCATTAGATACGAATCGATTACGTAATCAACTTGATATGATTCAATTTACTTAAATAGGTTATTGTCACAGTTATGACATAGGCGTTTGCTTTTTAATCATTTATAATTGAAAATAGGAGGGTTTGACCATGAATAACGAAGATAAACGTGCGAAGCAAATTCGCTTTGAATTTAGATGGATTACGATTCCATATACAATTTTTGCTATTATCGTACTGCTATTTAATATATTTTATACCAATATTAAAGTGACAATGGTTCTATTTGGACTCTTTTTCGCTTATAATTTAGGGATTTTATTTATCGCATTCATTAATCGTTTTAAACGAACGCTGATTTTATCCTTAATCTTAACCATTCTAAGCGCATCTACATTCTTTACATTATTATATGTTTTTGGACTAAATCGTGAAATTTTTGGTTAGATAAATACATGTTAAATGATATGAACTTTGTGATAAGCAATTAAATGTTTATCGCAAAGTTTTTTTTCTAATTGTCTGAAAAGTGACTATTTTGTGTATTTTATCATATAATCGCCTTTGATAAAGCGCTTTCTTGATATACTGACATTGATGAATTGAGGGAGGGGTAATGATGAAGAAAGCACAATCAATACAGGACAATGATAATCTTTTAAAGCATGACAAAGAAAAGAAACGTAAAAGTGGTTATAAGCCAATTTGGATTATAATCAGTTTTGCTGTTTTATTCATCATCTTAGTATTACCAACACCAGATGGTTTACCGATTATGGCTAAAGGCGCACTAGCAATCTTAGCGTTTGCGGTCATTATGTGGGTGACAGAAGCTGTAACATATCCAGTATCAGCAACGATGATTCTAGGTTTAATTATTTTGATTTGTGGATTTAGTCCAGTTCAACAGTTGTCAGAGAAGTTAGGCAATCCAAAAGAAGGAGATAAAATCTTGTCTGGCGCAGATTGGCTAGGTACTGGGAATGCATTGACGCATGCCTTTAGTGGCTTCTCAACATCTGCGGTTGCATTAGTTGCGGCAGCATTATTTTTAGCTGCCGCTATGCAAGAAACACAATTACACAAACGTTTAGCTTTACTCGTGTTATCTATTGTTGGCAATAAAACACGAAACATTGTGATTGGTGCTATCTTGGTTTCAATATTACTCGCTTTCTTTGTTCCTTCAGCTACTGCTAGAGCAGGTGCCGTTGTACCAATCTTATTAGGAATGATTGCTGCATTCAAAGTTTCAAAAGAAAGTAAACTGGCCTCCCTTTTAATTATTACTGCAGTTCAAGCTGTTTCCATTTGGAATATAGGCATAAAAACTGCAGCTGCACAAAATATCGTAGCGACCAATTTTATTAACCAGAACTTAGGACATGACGTATCATGGGGCGAATGGTTCTTATATGCGGCGCCATGGTCTATACTTATGTCCATTGCATTATTCTTTGTCATGATGAAAGTAATGCCACCTGAACATAAAGAAATCGAAGGGGGTAAAGCATTAATAAAAGCAGAATTAGATCAATTAGGACCTGTTTCTTATAGAGAGTGGCGACTTATTATTATTTCTGTATTGTTACTCTTTTTCTGGTCTACTGAGAAGGTCTTACATCCCATAGACTCTGCGTCCATTACTTTAATTGCTTTAGGTATTATGTTGACGCCTAAGATTGGTGTGATTACATGGAAAGGTGTAGAGAAAACAATACCTTGGAGAACCATTATTGTCTTCGGTGTAGGAATTTCATTAGGTAATGTTTTATTAAAAACAGGTGCTGCACAATGGCTGAGTGATAAAACATTTGGGCTTATGGGATTACAACATATGCCATTAATCGCTACGATTGCACTAATAACGTTATTCAATATCTTAATTCATCTTGGGTTTGCGAGTGCAACCAGTCTATCATCTGCACTTATTCCGGTCTTTATATCACTAACAGCAACATTACATTTAGGTGATCAATCGATTGGGTTTGTGTTAATTCAACAATTTGTAATTAGCTTTGGGTTCTTATTACCTGTGAGTGCACCACAAAATATGCTTGCCTATGGAACAGGGACATTTACAGTCAAAGACTTCTTGAAGACTGGGGTACCGCTAACGATTATTGCGTATATCTTGGTACTAATTTTTAGTTTGACTTATTGGAAATGGTTAGGACTTGTTTAAGTGTGACACGCTCTTTGAAATTATCATTCTATGAAGCGGATTTTAAATTGTTAGAAAAAGGGTAAAGTTAATGAACCTTTAATAACAGGAGTGAAATAATGACTATTGGTGTAATACTTAATCGCGTTTTTAGAATTCATAATAATCCATTATTTGAATATATAAATCAAAATAAAGAAGATATTGAGAAATGTTATCTTATTATTCCACAGGAAATATTTGAAGAAGATGGTACAGAAATGAAAGCAAATTACTATTATGGTGTCTTGCAATCATTTCTTGAAGCACTTCATCAGTATGATATCGAACCGTTTTTATTAGACTATCGTGAATTAGGAGATTTTTGTTCTGATAAGGCCATCGACGAAGTTGTCATTGCTGGAGATATTATGAGCTATCATCATGAAAGTTATGATATTCGTCATTTGAAAAAGGCTTTCAACAAATACAATATTACGGTTACTAGCGTTCGTGCAAATCACTATTTCAAACCAAGCACAACGATGAATAAACAAGGTGAACCTTACAAAGTCTTTACGAGTTTTTACAAGGCACATCGCTCTAAACTAAGACAACATGAATCATATCATTACGAATTAGGTGATTTGTCACACTTATGTGTCAAATCGCAGCAAACACTAAAACAAGATTATTCAAATAAGGGTCTTTCAGAATCACAGGCTATAAAAAATTGGAATAACTACATTGAGCAAGACATACAAAATTATGAAACCAATCGTGAATATTTACCTGAAGTCTTAACAAGTCAACTCAGCATTGTGTTAGCTTATGGCTTAATAGATATTAAGCAAATTGTTACACAATTGTTAGAGGCTTATGAAGAGGATGAACATAATATTGAACAATTTATCAGAGAGCTTATGTTTAGAGAATTTTATTATGTATTAATGACACTTTATCCACATACTGCGCATGAGGCGTTCAATGAGAAGTATCGTGATATTCAATGGTCATATAATAAAAATAATTTTAAACGCTGGTGTGAAGGACAAACAGGGTTTCCAATTGTTGATGCAGCTATGTCTGAGTTAAATCAAACTGGATTTATGCATAATAGAATGAGAATGGTCGTTTCTCAGTTCCTAACGAAAGATTTATTTATAGATTGGACGTGGGGTGAAGATTATTTCAGAAGACGATTAATTGATTTCGACTCTGCGTCCAATGTACATGGGTGGCAGTGGTCTGCATCAACTGGAACAGATGCTGCGCCATATTTCAGAATGTTTAATCCAAGTCGCCAAAGTGAACGATTTGATAAGGACGCATTATATATTAAGACATATATACCACAGTTAAATGATGTTACTGCTAAATATTTACACGAACCTTTCAAACATGAAGAAGCATTGGAACAAGAAGAAATTAAATTGGGACAAGACTATCCCAAGCCTTTAGTGGATCATAAAGAAGCGAGAGCACATGTGATGTCAGTATTTAAGCAATTTTAAAATAATTGAAGTGGGCCTGGGATAAAACAAATTATTTCAGCCTACTTTATTATTTTGGCAGTGGCTGACTAATTTGAAATGATGCTTAAATCAAGCTACTTTCAAATCTAGTCATCTTTGCCGAAGGGCCCCTAATATAGAATTTTCCTTCGAAATATTGGCTCTTCGTCAAATCGGACAGATGAGTCCTAATATTGAGATTAAGCAACCTTAGTTTGTTTAA
>NZ_JAESLA010000079.1:0-16987 GCF_017892405.1 Staphylococcus sp. GDY8P85P
AATTATACGGACTTTATCATTTTTTACCGATGCTATTTTAATATTTTTATCACTTATTGCATCTATACGTTTCAATACTGGAGTAACTATTATTACTTTAATTACAGGATTTATTCTCATAAAAGTTACAGACAGTATTGATAAAATTAAGATTTTCCCTTCTAATTTTATCAAATTAGATAGTAATATTAGCTTTTCGCAAAATTTATTAATAATGAGTGTAATTACTTTAGTATACATAATAGTTATATATCTTGTATCAAAACTTATATTTAAAAAATTACAATATTAATATATATATAATAGAATTAATTATTAAGATATTAAAAACCTACGTAGCAAAACTTATAAAGTCTACGTAGGTTTTAAGTTTAAATTTTTCTTTTAACATTCTTTAGAATTATTTTTTTAAATTGGTAATTGTTATTTAGTATCGTTAATAATCAATTGACGTAATGATTGGCGTTTAATAACTTCACGTGCTTTACCATCTTTTAAGAAAAACACTGGTGGTTTCTGCATTTGATTGTAATTAGAAGCCATTGAGTAATGATATGCTCCTGTAGAAAGAATCGCTAGGTAATCACCACGTTGAACAGAAGAAGGGAGTTTCGCATTGCGAATAATAATATCGCCTGATTCACATAATTTACCAGCAATCGTTACCGTATCATCAGCTTCTTCATGACGATTCACTAATAACGCTTGATATTTCGCATCGTATAAAGCTGTTCTAATATGATCACTCATACCGCCATCAATCGATACATATTTATTCACATTAGGAATTTCTTTAATTGTGCCAACTTCATATAATGTTATACCAGCTTCACCAACGATTGAACGACCAGGTTCAATACCTATTTCTGGCACTTCATAATTTAAACGTTCAGTTTCCGCTTTAATTGCGTTAGTTATTTCTGCGATGCCTTCCTCAATAGGGAAGCTAACATCACCTTCAATATATTTAATACCAAAACCTCCACCGATATTAAGCAGTTCAATTTTAATATCATTGTCAGATAACCAATTTAGTACTATTTTAGCAGTTTCAATCATTGCTTCAGTACCCTCGATTTGAGAACCGATATGGAAGTGAACGCCTTTTAAATGTAGACGTTTTGAATCACGCACTTTATTAACCGCTTCGATAGCCAAACCATGTCGAATAGATAAACCAAATTTACTATCTTCTTGTCCAGTTTGAATAAACTCATGTGTATGCGCTTCAACACCTGGATTAACACGTATAACTACATTCACCGAATCACTTGCGTATTTATCGATTAATTCAATTTCTTCAAGTGAATCGATGACGAAGTAACCAACGCCATTTTCTAGAGCATATTGAATCTCATGTTTTGTTTTATTGTTACCATGGAAGTGAATTTTACTAGGATCAAATTTCGCCTCTAATGCAGTATATAATTCACCCTCAGATACTACATCTAATTGTAAATCCTCTTCTTGTACTAATTTAACCATTTGTATACAAGTGAAAGCTTTAGATGCATAAGAAATATTATATTTCAAACCGCTTTCTTGAAAAGCTTTATGGTATCTACGCATTTGATTGCGGATTTCATCTTCATCATAAACAATAGTAGGGGTACCAAAGCTTTGAGCAAGCGTCTTTAAACTTGTACCTGCCATTGTTAATTCACCATAATCATTATATTTTACTGCCATTTTATCTATACTCCTTTATGAGAGAATCATGATTCATCGCACTAAGTTGTTCTGAGTTAGCGCCTACACCTTTGAATGTATATTCATCAATGCGTATATCGTCATTATATAATATCACTTCATCTTGTGCATCGACTTCATCATCGACTTCCACAAACATATGACTCATCATTAATGCACGAATAGGGTAACGCTTACCATTAATTAATGCGTCATGTTTAGCTCTCGATTTAAGGATACCATCACCATAACCGATGTCTACAACTGCTAATCGTGTGTGATCACGAGACGCTTCGAATGCGAAACTATACCCACAATAATCTCCAGCATTGACTTCACGCACTTGAATCACATTACCTTTAACAGTCAGTGATTGCTTAATAATCTGTGTGTCTAATCGGCTATAAGGACGAGAACCATATAACGCGATGCCTACACGTGCATGGGTATGTTGCGGTAATAGTATTTGACCTTCACGATAATAGCTTGCACTATTTTGCGCATGAATGAAATCAAATTGATAACCCTCTTTTAACAATGCATTCACCACATTTATCCAAGCCTCTCGTTCTACACCATACTCTGGAACATCAAATTCATCCGCATAACCAAAGTGGGTCCATACGCCACTAATAATCATTTTATCTTCATTTGTATTCGCTAGATGGTCTTCAATAACTTCTTTAATTTCTTCTAATGTTTTGAATCCAGAACGGTGAAGTAAATTCTCATATTCGAGATGCACTTTGATACCACTTAAATCATTCTTATATTTATAATAGTACGCTAATGACGGTAAGGTCATTTGAATTTGATATTTTCTTACTTTTTCAAAATCATAAACTGCGTTCATCAAGAATATCGTGGCATCAGGTGCTAATTCGCGTACTTTAATGGCTTCTTTCAAAGAAGTAGTGCTAAATGTATGGATTCCTGCTTTTAAAAAAGAGGTAACAGCAAACGCCAAACCATAATGATAAGCGTTGTTCTTCACTACAGCCATTATTGAATTATCATTTTTAACTTGAATAGCATTTTGTAAAAACGCTTCTTTATCGACGGACCATATTGCTGTCAATGTGAATTACTCCTCTCCATAATGCATTAACAATTGTTCATAATAATTTGCCACATCAATTAATACTTTTTCATCAAAATTTAAATGAGAGGTATGAAGGCCAGTTACAAAACCTTTGTCTTCGTTTCGTGTACCTACGAATGCAAAGTAAGCAGGCGCAAGTTGTTGGCCATAGAAACTAAAGTCTTCACCAAATAAGAAAGGTAGGGGCTTATCTATTACTTCTAGATTCGCAGCATTAATTGCTTGTTCTACACTTGCACGTAGTTTAGGACTGTTCATCGTAGGAGGATAGCCTTCTTCAAATTTCACTTCACATTCTACGTTAAATAATAAACTTACACTTTCAGCAATTTTATGCATTTGAGTTTTAACTACATTCAAATCATTAGGGTCATACGTTCTAATTGTACCTTCTAAATATCCGTGGCTAGCTACTGTATTTATTGCCTCACCAGCTTCAAAATGTCCCATATGAACAATGTTTCGTTTCAATCCGTTAAGATGATACTGCTGTATCTGACCAACTTGATTTAGAACATGTAATAGCGCTTCGCCACAAGAATGACCTTGTTCTTTATCCGCAACATGACTAGATAGCCCTTTTAAAAAGAAACGATACTCAGTTGCACTGGCTGTAATTTCTTCATCGCGGATTACAACTTGTCCTTCATCTGCAAATGGATTAACATGAATGCCAAAAACGGCTTCTATTGGATAATTATTAAACGCGCCTGCTTTAATTAAGCGATTCGCACCGCCACCAGTTTCTTCAGCAGGTTGGAATATAAATACAACATTATGCGGAAGTGTCCCTTTATCAAACATCTCTTTACAACGTTTAACAAATAACATTAATGCCGTTGTATGACCGTCATGGCCGCACGCATGCATCACGTTGTCTGTTTGACTACGATAGTCAACATCATTTTCTTCAAAAATAGGTAACGCATCAATATCTGCTCGAAATGCAACGGTATGATCACTATTACCTTTTAAATAAGCAATTGCACCTGTTTCAAGCGGTCTCTCATAAGAAACCCCTAAGTCATCTAAAAAATGTGTAATGTATTCTGTTGTCTCAAACTCATGTAGACTTAATTCTGGATGTTGATGTAAATGTCTTCTATGTTTCGTTACAAACTCTAATTCGCTCATCATATCATTCCTTTGTTTACTATATTCGTCTTATCATTATTGTAACTTATTTCATCTTTTTATGTATGGTGTGATTGTAATTTAAAATATGATTAAAGTGTGAGAATAGAGAAAGAATAACGCGTCATACTAGCGCGTCATCACTCTCGAGAATAACTAAAACTGAGAAGAGCTTATGTTAAGCGCCTTCTCAGTTCAGTCAGCTATTACAATCATGCATTATAGCCATAAAATAATAAATTGTGTCACAGACACTTATCAAATACATATCGTATTAGTCATTCAATTTTCTTAATGCTGAAACGATTTCACGTTTAGAATCTTCAACTTCAGAAGTTTGTTTAATGACCTTGGCTGGTGTACCAGCAACAACTGCACCAGCTGGAACGTCTTGAGTGACAATAGCACCAGCAGCAACAATTGCACCTTCACCAACATGAACTCCTTCTAAGATAACCGCATTCGCACCGATTAACACATTATCATCAATGATTACTGGAGAGGCGCTAGGGGGTTCAATAACACCTGCTAACACAGCGCCAGCACCTACATGTACATTTTTACCAGTTGTAGCACGACCACCGAGTGTTGCATTCATATCAATCATAGTGCCTTCGCCAACAACTGCACCAATATTTATCGTTGCACCCATCATTACAACAGCGCCATCTTTGATAATTGCTTGTTCTCGAATGAATGCACCTGGCTCAATACGTGCATTCGTATTGGTTAAATCTTTAAGCGGAATAGCTGAATTTCGTCGATCCATTTCAATTTCTAACTCCGTAATTACAGATTGATTGGTTTCATAGAATGTCTTCCAATCATCTGCTTCACAAAATATAACTTTAGAATCGTCAGAACCAAATACTTTAAAAGATTCTGGGAAGGTAACACCATCAAAATGTCCATTGGCATATACTTTTAATGGTGTAGATTTTTTAGCATCACTGATATATTGAATAATTTCTTCAGCTGATAAGTGTTGTACCATAATTGAACTCTCCTTAATAATAGATAGAATTTTATATTTTATAAGTTATCAAACGTGTAATAACCATTAGATTGATTTATTAATTTTTCTGCGGCAGTAATGGCACCGTTAGCAAAGATATCCTTTGACTGTGCTTTATGCGTAATTGTAATGGTTTCGTCTATTCCAGCAAATAACACGTCATGTTCACCAACTATAGTGCCACCTCGAATAGAGTGAATACCAATTTCATCTTTACTGCGTTGTTCAGTGCGCTCATGACGATCATATACAGGTGTACTGTTTTGACGTAAGTCTTTGATGACATCATATAATTTAACTAATGTGCCACTAGGGGCATCTACTTTTTTATTATGATGTGCTTCAGTCAACTCAATATCAAAATCTTGTAAAAGCGGCACTGCAGCTTCTAATATTTTAGTTAATGCATGCACACCATAACTCATATTTGCACTAAAGAAGACAGGCATGCTTTGACCTAATTCATTTAACTTTTCAACTATTTTTTCCTTTTCACCAGTAGTAGCTACCACTAAAGGCAATTGAAACGGCTCATCAAGTAGAGGTAATAATAGATTAGGATTTGAAAAGTCTATGGCCACATCCGCTTCATTTTGCGCATCAGCAATATGACTGTAATGCGTATATGGCGTTGTTTCATTGTTTTGTGGCTCTATAACACCTATAATTTCATGACCTTTGTCTTCTGCCAAACGTGCCACTCTCTGATTCATTGCGCCATAACCTATAAGTAATATTTTCATTAAAGTTCACCTGCTTTAAATTGTTGAAATGCGTCAATTAATACTTTAGCATCTTCTACTTCTAAAGGAATCAGTGGTAAACGTAATTCATAATCTCCGAATCCTAGATAACTCGTTAACGCTTTAATCGGAATAGGGTTAACATCAACAGATAATGCACCCAATAATTTACCAATCGGTTCAAAATCTTTTGAAATATCTTCTCCACGTTGTTTCGCATCGTATAATGCTTGGAATTCTCTAGGAATAGCGTTACCAATAACCGATATAACACCATTGCCACCTCTATTATAAAAGTCAACAACATTGTCATCATTACCGCTGTACAATGCAAAAGTTTCTTGATCAATGCGACGTTTTACATCTTCATAATAATCAAAATCATTTGTAGCATCTTTAATTGCAACAATGTATTGATTATGGCTTAATGTTTCAACCGTTTCTGGTTCAATCGTCATATTTGTTCGAGAAGGTACATTATAAAGTACTACAGGTAATTTAACTTCATTTGCAATTGTTTCAAAGTGTTTAATTAAACCACGTTGATTCGTTTTGTTGTAGTAGGGTGTAATTAGCATAATTGCATCCGCACCAAGTGCTTTTGCGCGTAGTGATGCTTGAATAGATTTGGCAGTATTATTAGTACCTGTACCTGCGATAATTGTCACACGATGATTGACTTGTTGAATCACTGATTCTAGAATATGCGCTTTCTCTTCTTCAGTTAAAGTAGGGCTTTCAGCTGTAGTTCCATTTACAATAATGGCTTTTACACCATTTTCTAAAAGGAAGTCTACGTGTCTCTCTAATGCATTATAATCAACTTCATTATTTTTGAAAGGGGTAGCAAGTGCTACACCTACACCTTCGAATAAATGTGGCATATTATCTAGCTCCTTTTAAATTGATTACTTGCTCTAATACTTGCACGGCATTCAAGGCTGCACCTTTCAATAAATTGTCTGACGTACACCATACGTGGAACGTATTATCCAATGAGTCATCTCTACGAATACGACCAACAAACACGTCATCTTTACCAGTAGAAGTAAGTGCCTGAGGGTACTCATTATTATCAGGATTATCAACTAATACAACACGATCATCTTTATCGAATAACGCTTTAATGTCTTGTACAGTTGCTTCTTTATCAAGCGTAACGTCAATCTCAACACTATGACTATCTTGTACCGGAACGCGGGCACATGTAGCTGTGACTTTTAAATCTGGTTCATGTAAAATTTTGCGTGTTTCATCAATCATTTTTTGTTCTTCTTTTGTATATCCATTTTCTAAAAACACATCGATATGAGGTAACACATTATTGTAAATAGGGTGTGGATATGCTTCTGGTTCTTTCCCATTTGCACCTTCTGCTAAATCTCGTTTACCTTTAATACCAGAGCCCGAAACTGCTTGATACGTAGTATATGCCACACGTTTTAAACCAAATTGATCTTGTAACACTTTTAATGGCACTACCGATTGAATTGTTGAACAGTTAGGATTGGCAATAATACCACGTTTGAATTCTGGTTGATTAACTTCAGGTACAATTAAATCCACATCTTCAGTCATTCGCCATTGGCTTGAATTATCAATAACGATTGCACCAGCTTTTTCAAAAATAGGGGCGAATTGTGCACTTGTACCGCCACCAGCACTCATTAAAACATAGTCAAAGTGGGCACTAGCTGCATCTTCTGTTAGTTCTTGAACAACATATGTTTGACCTTGAAATTCAACTTCTTTCCCCGCAGATCTTGCAGATGAGAATAAGACCAATTCGTCAAATTGAATGTGTTTACGATCAATAGTTTCTAACATTTTTGTTCCAACTAATCCTGTTGCTCCAACCACTGCTAATTTTGTCATAATTTATCACTCCAATAATATTTGTTTGAATTTTCCTAAAATTTAACTTAAATGTTATATGAATTATATATCAAATGCCTCGTATAATCGCTCTACGGCTTTTTCGCCATTTTCAGCGTCAATGACATATGAAATACTGATTTCTGAAGTTGTTGTTTGATAAAAAGGGATGTTGGCGTTAATTAGTGTAATAAACGCTCTGGATGCTACGCCTGACATATCTCTCATGCCTGAACCAATTAATGAAATTTTGACGTAAGCTTCATTAATTTTATAATCTAAAGCTTCAAATTGAGCGGAAAGCCCACTTAAAATATGTGAAATTTGATGCACATCACTATCTTTAATCGTAAACGATAATTGTAGCCCTTCGATGTTAACGATTTGCGATATCATATCTACATTAACTGAGCCATCTTCTAACGCTGTAAACAATTGCGTTAACAAACGATTGTCAGGTAGGGGGTAGCTTATCGTTACATGCATCATATGTTTATCTAAAGCGACGCCCGTGACTGCTTTCTTTTCTAAAATTTCTGTTCTTGGCATAATCCACGTTCCTTTCACATTTGATAGTGTTCTTCCCAAATACAATGGTATATCGTAATTCTTAGCAAGCTCAACACTACGGGTTTCAAGTACACCTGCACCAAGTGCACTCATTTCCATCATTTCTTCGTAAGATACATAATCTAAGCGCTTTGCTCTACTAAGAACTCTTGGATCGGTTGCATAGACACCATCAACATCTGTATATATTTCACAAGGTATTTGATTACTTGCTGCTAAGGCAACTGCCGTTGTATCAGAACCACCGCGACCTAAAGTTGTAAGTTCTAACTCATCATTGATACCTTGAAAGCCTGCTACGACTAAAATGTCGTTATTTTGAAAAGCTTGATCAAAGGTTTTTGAATCAATTTCTGCAATTCTGCTTTTCAAATGATGACCAACCGTTTTAATACCTGCTTGATAACCAGTCATGGCTCTAGCAGTCACGCCGATATCATTTAACACCATTGATAAATAGGATACCGTTTGTTGTTCACCAGTAGTAAGTAACAGTGCAAGTTCTTCATCTTTAGGTGTCGCAGTCAAATGGAAGACATTATCCATTAGTTGATCTGTTGTTTTCCCCATAGCACTGACTACTACAATTAATTGTTCACCTTCGTCTACTCGACGTTTCAGCATTTTAGCTATATTTTTTATTTTTGTAAAATCAGCAACGGATGAACCGCCAAATTTCAAAACACTTCGTTTCAATACGATACCTCCTACAGATTAGGGGAGGCACACGTTATAAAAAAAGAGCAAGTTCGGAATGCTCGAACTTGCTCATAATTTATATACAAGTGATGCACTCCATTATTTTTAAATAATGACAAACTCTCAGCTCTTAACCACAAAGTCCAACAAATCATACCTGCGATTATGATTCATTTCGGCATCGCACCCTTTCTATATTAGCTGTTGCAGACAGTGTATCTAATATATACTAATGATTGATGCGCCTCATCAATTTCTTATTCAATTGCTATGTTTTATATTATACATATGGCAATTGTGTCTGTAAACCGATAATTGTGATTTTTTGAAATAGACTGAAAAATTAAAAGCTATTTTTCACCATGAAGGTAAATATGAATCAAAAGTGTAAAAATTTCGGTGTTGAGACCTTTAATCAGTATAAAAAATTAAGGTTGAGACACAAAGTCATCCTATTCTAGAACTTAATCGACGTGTTCTAAACGATATACTTTAATCTCAACCTTATTTTAAATTATAAATTTATTTTTGTAATACACCAATTTCTTGTAAATATTCTTCATAAGGGACTTCTTTAGATAAACCGCCTGGTTGATTTAGATCAATGACACGGTTTGCAATCGTATTGATGAATTCAAAGTCATATGACGTAAAGATGATCGAACCTTTAAATGAAGCAAGGCCATCATTTACTGCTGTAATACTTTCTAAATCAAGATGGTTCGTAGGTTCATCCAATAGTAATACGTTCGCACTTGAAAGCATCATTTTACTTAACATACAGCGAACTTTTTCACCACCAGAAAGTACACTCGCTTTCTTTTTAACTTCCTCACCACTAAATAACATACGTCCTAAGAATCCACGTAAGAATGTTTCAGTTTGTTCATCTTCAGGCGCATATTGACGTAACCAATCTACTAAGTTCATGTCTACACCTTCAAAGAATTCTGAGTTATCTTTAGGGAAGTAACTTAATGATGTCGTTACACCCCATTTAAATGTACCTTCATCTGGCTCCATTTCACCAGCTAAAATTTTCAATAGTGTTGTTTTAGCAATTTCACTATCTCCAATTAATATTGCTTTATCATTTGGATTCATAGTGAATGAGATATTATCAAGTACTTTTTCACCATCAATCGTTTTAGATAGGCCTTGTACGGTTAATAAATCATTTCCAATTTCACGTTCTGGCGTGAACTTAACATATGGATAACGTCTTGAAGAAGGTTGAATATCATCTAATTCAATTTTCTCCAATTGTTTTTTACGACTTGTCGCTTGTTTAGATTTAGAAGCATTTGCTGAGAAACGTGCAATAAAGTCTTGTAATTCTTTAATTTTTTCTTCTTTTTTCTTGTTTTGCTCTTGAACCATTTTTTGAGCTAATTGACTTGATTGATACCAGAAATCATAGTTACCTACATATAATTTAATCTTACCGAAATCTAAATCAGCAATATGTGTACACACATTATTTAAAAAGTGACGGTCATGTGATACAACAATGACTGTATTATCGAAATTAATTAAGAAATCTTCTAACCAACTAATAGCAGGAATATCTAAACCATTGGTAGGCTCATCGAGTAGAAGTACATCTGGTTCACCAAATAAACTTTGAGCTAATAAAACTTTCACTTTTTGATTATTTTCTAATTCAGACATTTGTTTATCATGTAATTCAGTAGCGATACCTAAACCTGAAAGTAGGGAAGCAGCATCCGCTTCTGCATTCCAACCATTCATTTCAGCGAATTCACCTTCAAGTTCAGCAGCACGGATACCATCTTCATCGCTGAAATCCGGTTTCATATAAATGGCATCTTTTTCTTTCATTACTTCATACAAACGTTCATGACCTTTGATAACGACGTCTAATACGCGTTCATCTTCATAAGCGAAGTGATCTTGTTTTAAAACAGCCAAACGTTCATCTTTACCCATTGAAACGTGTCCTGTTTGAGAATCAATTTCTCCTGATAAAATTTTTAAAAACGTTGATTTACCAGCACCATTGGCACCAATAAGTCCATAACAATTACCTTCAGTAAATTTAATATTTACATCTTCAAATAGTTTACGATCGCCGAAACGTAAACTTACATCAGTTACTTGTAGCATGCATTTACTCCTTTATTTATCGTTTATCTAACGCAAAAATTATATCATATTCTGTATAGAGTTTCGACCTAATGTAAATGTAAACGTGTGAATGCTTGTTTTTACTATGCATGTTATAATAATGTAGAATACAAACCCTTGAAGGAGAATATTATGGCATTAGATAAAGATATCGTTGGTTCAATTGAATTTTTAGAAGTCATTGGTTTAGAAGGTTCTACATACCTTTTAAAAGGTCCAAATGGTGAACAAGTAAAATTAAATCAATCAGAAATCAATGATGAAGATGAATTAGAAACAGGTGAAGAATACAGTTTCTTCATCTATCCAAACCGTTCTGGAGAATTATTTGCAACTCAAAATATGCCGGACATTACGAAAGACAAATATGATTTTGCCAAAGTGTTAAAAACAGACCGTGATGGTGCACGTGTAGATGTTGGTTTACCAAGAGAAGTACTTATTCCTTGGGAAGATTTACCGAAAGTGAAATCATTATGGCCTCAAACTGGAGATTATGTACTCGTTACATTACGTATCGATAGAGAAAATCAAATGTTTGCGCGCCTGGCTAGTGAAACAATCGTAGAAAAAATGTTTACGCCAGTTTATGATGACGAAAAACAAAATGAACTTATTAAAGCAAGACCATATCGATTATTAAGAATAGGAAGTTTCTTGCTATCAAATGATGGCTATAAAATCTTTGTACATGAATCAGAACGTAAAGAAGAGCCACGTTTAGGAGAAGAAGTAGAAGTACGAATTATTGGTCATAACGATAAAGGTGAACTAAATGGTTCATTTTTACCTCTAGCTCATGAACGTCTTGATGATGATGGTCAAGTAATATTTGATTTATTAGTCGAATACGAAGGTGAATTACCTTTTTGGGATAAATCAAGCCCAGAAGCAATCAAAGAAGTATTCAACATGAGTAAAGGTTCATTCAAACGTGCCATTGGTCACTTATACAAACATAAAATTATCAATATAGAAACAGGTAAAATTTCTTTAACTAAAAAAGGTTGGAGTCGTGTTGAAAAAGATTAATCATCTCGATTCAAACATTTTCCTTCTATTTAAATAGTGGTTTTAATACGCTATGTCATTTCAAGAAATTTTTCTGACCGCTAGTCATACTTGTGGGACTGGAAGATGAATTCGATAAGAATTCACTCCAGCCCTTTTTTTATTTTCATAGACAATCTTTATACTTAGTATTAATTTTTCTATAATCTTAACAAAAAATTTACATTTAAACCATTTTGTATTAACAAAAGGTATGTAATATAAAGACTGTAAGAAATACATATAACATTTTGGGTTATCTATTAGGAGGATATTTCAATGAAAAAATGGCAATTAGTTGGTACAACTGTTTTAGGCGCTTCGGTATTATTAGGCGCATGTGGCGGTGGAGATAGCAGTGGAAGTGGTTCTGGAGATGGCAAAGACCTTAAAGGTGAAGCTAAAGGTGAAGGTTCATCAACAGTAGCTCCTATCGTTGAAAAATTAAACGAAAAATGGGCTAAAGATCATCCAAACGCTACTATTTCATCTGGTCAAGCAGGTACTGGTGCTGGTTTTGAAAAATTCATCGCTGGCGAAACTGATTTCTCACAAGCTTCTAGACCTATTAAAGATGAAGAAAAACAAAAATTAGAAGACAAAGATATTAAATATAAAGAATACAAAATTGCACAAGATGGTGTAACAGTTGCTGTAAACAAAGATAACGACTTCGTTAAAGAATTATCTAAAGATCAATTGAAAAAAATCTACAGTGGCGAAGCTAAAACTTGGAAAGATGTAAATTCAAGCTGGCCTGATAAAGAAATCAAAGCATTCTCTCCAAACTCAAGTCATGGTACTTATGACTTCTTCGAAGAGGAAGTAATGAACAAAGAAGATATCAAAGCTGAGAAAAACGGAGATACTAACGTAATTGTTCAATCAGTTGAGAAAAACAAAGAGGGTATCGGTTACTTCGGTTATAACTTCTACGAACAAAACAAAGATAAATTAAAAGAAGTTAAAATCAAAGACGATGAAGGCAAAACTACTGAACCAACTAAAGAAACAATCAAAGACGGTTCATATGCTTTAAGTAGACCATTATACTTATATGTTAAAGAAAAATCATTAAAAGATAATGACGTAATGAGAGAATTCATCAAATTCACATTAGAAGACAAAGGTAAATCTGCTGAAGATGCTGGTTATGTAGCTTCACCAGAAAAAGTTTACAAAGATGAACTTAAAAGCTTAGAAAAATATGATAAAAAATCAGATAAATAA
Organism: Staphylococcus sp. GDY8P85P; assembly: GCF_017892405.1. NCBI lineage: Bacteria > Bacillati > Bacillota > Bacilli > Caryophanales > Staphylococcaceae > Staphylococcus > Staphylococcus sp. GDY8P85P. The sequence goes on from NZ_JAESLA010000079.1 coordinate 13,256, forward strand.
TAATCATTATTAATAACAAAGGGCTGGGAATTATTCAAGGGGTATTACAAGGTAGCAACTCTGCTACCTTGTTCTCGAATATATGGGTGATTGTTAAAATGTTTTAAGGTTAATTTGAACTCATTGTTTACCTGATAATTTCTAGCGCTTTTTTAAATTTATTGGGAGAAAAAGAGAGGGTTATATATGGCATCGGAAACTAATGTTAGAGACTTGATAGCTAAAAATAACGCTAAAAAGGGCGGTTTTAGTGATAAAATCGTACCCATTATTTTAGGTATTATAGCTGCAATCTCAATTTTAACTACAATCGGTATTCTATTCACTTTGATAACTGAAACAATAACATTCTTCACACGCGTATCTATCGTTGAATTTCTATTCACTAAAGACTGGAACCCAACAGGTTCTGATCCTAAATATGGTATCTGGGCACTTGTAATTGGTACTTTAAAAATTACAGTTATCGCAACGATCGTCGCAGTACCTATCGGATTAGGCGCAGCTATTTATTTAAGTGAATATGCAAGTGACAAAGCACGACGTATTATTAAACCAATTCTTGAAATCTTGGCAGGTATTCCAACAATTGTATTTGGTTTCTTCGCTTTAACGTTTGTAACACCTGTTTTAAGAACGTTTATTCCAGCGCTTGATAGTTTTAACTCTGTCAGCCCAGGAATTGTAGTAGGTATTATGATTGTTCCTGTCATTACAAGTATGAGTGAAGATGCTATGGCGTCTGTACCTAATAAAATTCGTGAGGGTGCTTACGGTTTAGGATCAACTAAATTTGAAGTTGCTACAAAAGTAGTATTACCAGCTGCAGCCTCAGGTGTCGTAGCTTCAATCGTTCTAGGTATCTCTAGAGCCATCGGTGAAACAATGATCGTATCATTAGCCGCTGGTAGTTCACCTACAGCATCACTAAACTTAACAAGTTCAATTCAAACGATGACTGGTTATATCGTAGAAGTTGCAACTGGTGATGCTACATTCGGTTCAGATATGTACTACAGTATTTATGCCGTTGGTTTCACGTTGTTTATCTTCACGTTAATAATGAACTTAATTTCTTATTGGATTTCGAAACGCTTCAGAGAGGAGTATTAATATGACAGCTACTACAAATCCTAAAGCAAAAACATTAATAGACCAAAATAAAGTAGAAAAAAATATTTCAAGTCGTGGCAAAACGAACAAGCTAAATAAATGGTTATTCTTTTCATGTATCGTCATCGCTTTAATTGTACTTGCAGCTTTATTAATTCAAACATTTGTTAAAGGGATTGGTTATCTTACACCAGATTTCTTTACAAGTTTCTCTTCTTCTACACCTTCACAAGCAGGTATTAAAGGTGCATTAGCAGGAACAATTTGGTTAATGGTAAGTATTATCCCAATCTCTATGATTTTAGGTGTTGGTACAGCAATTTATTTAGAAGAATATGCCAAAGACAATTTCTTTACGAGCTTCGTTAAAATTAGCATTTCTAACTTAGCCGGTGTACCTTCAATCGTATTTGGTTTACTAGGATTAACATTGTTCGTTCGTGGTGGCGGTATTCAAGCACTTGCTTTAGGTAATAGTGTTATCGCTGCAGCCTTAACAATGTCATTACTTATTTTACCTATTATTATCGTTTCAAGTCAGGAAGCAATCAGAGCTGTTCCAAACTCTGTTCGTGAAGCTTCATACGGCTTAGGCGCAAACAAATGGCAAACCATTAGACGTGTTGTATTACCTGCAGCACTACCTGGTATCTTAACTGGTTTCATTCTATCTTTATCTCGTGCACTGGGTGAAACAGCACCATTAATCTTAATTGGTATACCAACGATTCTATTAGCAACACCAACAAGTATTATGTCTATGTTTACAGCATTACCAACGCAAATTTACACTTGGGCTAAAATGCCTCAAGCTGAATTCCAAAATGTTGCATCAGCAGCAATTATCGTATTACTAGTCATCTTATTATTGATGAACGCAGTAGCCATTTTCTTACGTAACAAGTTCTCTAGAAAATATTAATCCATTCATATACATCATTCATTAGGGAGTGAAGATTGAAGCGACAATGACATGTTTATAATCGTGCATCATTATCGTTTCAATCTTACAGATATAAAGGAGTTTTTAATTATGGCAAATACAAATGTTAAAGAGAAAGAATTAGCACAACATACAAATCGATCTCAAGACTCAATTTCAACAGTTGTTTCATCAAATGAAGTGAAACATAATAACGAAACTGATACGAATAAAAAAGTAGTTTATTCAACACAAAACTTAGATTTATGGTATGGCGATACACATGCTTTACAAAATATCAATTTAGATATTTTAGAAAACAATGTAACAGCAATTATTGGACCATCTGGTTGTGGTAAATCAACATACATTAAAACATTAAATCGTATGGTAGAATTAGTACCTTCAGTCAAAACTGCTGGTAAAATTCTTTACCGTGATCAAAATATCTTTGACGAAAATTATTCTAAAGAAAAATTAAGAACGAATGTTGGTATGGTGTTCCAACAACCAAACCCATTCCCAAAATCAATTTATGATAACATTACTTATGGCCCTAAAACACACGGTATTAAAGATAAGAAACTATTAGATGAAATCGTAGAAAAATCTTTACGTGGCGCTGCAATTTGGGATGAATTAAAAGATAGATTACACACAAATGCATATGGTTTGTCTGGTGGTCAACAACAACGTGTTTGTATCGCTAGATGTTTAGCAATTGAACCAGATGTCATTTTAATGGACGAACCTACGTCTGCACTTGACCCAATTTCTACTTTAAGAGTTGAGGAATTGGTTCAAGAATTAAAAGAAAATTATTCAATTATTATGGTTACACACAACATGCAACAAGCTGCACGTGTATCAGATAAAACTGCATTCTTCCTTAATGGGTACGTTAACGAATATGACGACACTGATAAAATCTTCTCTAATCCTTCTGATAAACAAACAGAAGATTACATCTCAGGACGTTTCGGTTAATATTCGACTATGATGACCATTATTAGACAGAAATACGAAGGTCAATTAGGTGACTTAATTAAAGATATTCGTCACCTTGGTCTTCATGTTTATTTTAATCTAGAACATGCTTTAGTGTCGTTAAGTGAAGAAGATAAAAATTATGCAAGAAAAGTAATCGAAAATGATAAAACGATTAATCATTTAGACTATGAAATTAATGAAAAAGTGATTATGCTCATCACTAAGCAACAACCTATTGCAACTGATTTAAGAATGATGATGGCAGCTTTAAAAATTTCCACAGACTTTGAGCGAATGGGTGATAATGCAGCACATATCGCGCATATTAGACTCCGAGTAAAGATTACGGATCATTATGTGTTAACGCGTTTAAAAACGATGGGGAAATTGGCAATGCTAATGTTGCAAGACCTTAACACCGCAACAAAGGAAGAAGATATCACATTGATTAAAGAAGTGATTGAACGTGATAAAGACATTGATGATCTTTATGCCAATATTGTTAACACGACATATCTAATCGATAACGATCCTTTTGTAGCCGGACAAGCACACCTTGCAGCACGAAACCTCGAAAGAGTCGGGGACCACGTTAGAAATATAGCAGAAAGTATTTATTATTTCTATACTGGTGAACATTACGATAAATAACATAGAATTATTCCTAAATGAAATAACCCAAATTAATTTTAAAAACCCTGATAATA
>NZ_JAESLA010000008.1:0-4914 GCF_017892405.1 Staphylococcus sp. GDY8P85P
TTCTTCTTGTCTTGATAATAAGGGTAACTATTACAATCTGGAATAGTTACCCTTAAAGTATTGGTGTGTCTGGGTTTAAACGCAAAAAAAGTTGCTTTTTCGTACCTATTAATGTATCGTTTTAGGTGTCTAATCAAAAACATACATAGAAAGGAGAAAAAGCAACTTTTTTTATTGTCATAGTTTGTGAAAACTAAGTTGTTTTTATGTGTTATAACATGGAAAAGTATACTGAGAAAAAACGAAAAAATCAAGTATTTCAAAAATTTATTAAACGTCATATTGGAGAAAATCAAATGGATTTAGTTGAAGATTGCAATACATTTCTGTCTTTTGTAGCTGATAAAACTTTAGAAAAACAGAAATTATATAAAGCCAATTCTTGTAAAAATCGATTTTGTCCTGTCTGTGCTTGGAGAAAAGCTCGTAAAGATGCGTTGGGTTTATCTTTGATGATGCAATATATTAAGCAGGAAGAAAAAAAGGAGTTTATTTTTTTAACTTTAACTACACCTAACGTAAAGGCTACTAAATTGGAAAGTGAAATAAAGCGTTATAATCAATCATTTAGACGTTTGACCAATCGTAAACATTTTAAATCTATTGCGAAAGGATATGTTCGTAAGTTAGAGATTACATATAATAAAAAAAGAGACGATTATAATCCTCATTTTCATGTGTTAATTGCAGTAAATAAATCGTATTTCACAGATAAAAGATATTATATTAGTCAACAAGAATGGTTGGATTTATGGCGTGATGTAACAGGTATTTCAGAAATCACACAAGTACAAGTTCAAAAAATAAGACAAAATAATAATAAAGAGTTATATGAAATGGCTAAATATTCTGGTAAAGATAGTGATTATTTAATAAATCAAAAAGTATTTGATGCATTCTATAAATCACTTAAAGGTAAACAGGTATTAGTTTATTCAGGATTGTTTAAAGAGGCTAAAAAGAAATTAAAAAATGGAGATTTAGATTATTTAAAAGAAATTGATCCAACCCAATATATCTATCAAATTTTTTATATTTGGAAACAAAAAGAGTATTTAGCTAGTGAACTTTATGACTTAACAGAACAAGAAAAAAGAGAAATTAATTACAAAATGATAGACGAAATCGAGGAAGAACAATAACAAAATATAAGTGCTAACAGCTGACCTCCCGATAACACCATGTAGTTATTGGGAGGTCAGCTGTTGAATTATGCACGAGTATTTTAAAAGTTATTGTGATGACGACGATAAACGGTTATCAAAAGTATAATGTTAAAATGCTTTATTATACTAACGTTATATAAACATTATACTTTCGTTATATAAATTTTAACCCTGTTAGGAACTATAAAAAATCATGAAAATTTTAATTTGCATGTAACTGGGCAGTGTCTCAAAAATTCGACACTGGTTTTGCTCAAATTTTTGTTTATGGAATTAGAATATATTTATTTGGCTCATATTTGCTTTTTAAAAGCTTCTGTAGGTTTTTAGGCATAAAACTATATGAATTACCCCTAAATCTTTAAAATGCCCCCTTAAAATTCAAAATAAAGGTATTTAAAATTTTAAAAAATAAAAAAGCTACTAGCAAAAAACTAGTAGCTTAAATCTTAGTTAAATTTCTATGTAGTATTAATTTTTATATCTACGCTACAACGTCGATTCTAGTTCGTGCAGTATTAATTTTTATATCTGCGCCACAACGCCGATTCCTTAAAACTAAGATAAAAATTGACGAAGGTCGATTATGGTTTTTTACGCGTTCTTTTTAGAACGCATAAGTGCGCCCTTACGGGATTTAACTAGATTATAACGACGAAAAATAGACCTGTAAAGCAATAACAGTTGGGTCTACTTTGTCTACTGGTCAGACAAGAAAAGAACACGCATTTATGCCGAGAAAATTTATTGATGTTGAGAAGAACCCTTAACTAAACTTGCAGACGAATGTCGGCATAGCGTGAGCTATTAAGCCGACCATTCGACAAGTTTTGGGATTGTTAAGGGTTCCGAGGCTCAACGTCAATAAAGCAATTGGAATAAAGCAATTATTTTTTATTCGATAATTGTTATATATAAATTATCGAGTTAGTTCTTTGATTATTGATTACTATAGGATTGAAAGGTGATGGATATGATATTAAAAAATTTAAATAATTCTATAGATTATATAGATCAGAATTTAACAAACGATTTAAATTTATATGATATAGCGAATTTTGTTGGTTTACCTGAGCAGCATTATAGAAATTTGTTTATATTTCTTACTGGTATCGGTTTATCTGAGTATATAAAAAAAAGAAAATTGTATTTTGCTAATAAAGATTTATTAAATAAAGAATCAGTAACGAGTGTAGCTATAAAATATGGATATTCAATTGATGGTTTTACAAAGTCTTTTAGAGATTGGAGTGGGTATTTACCATCTCAAATATATGAAAAACAAGTTTTAATTTCATATCCGAAACTTTCATTTGCTATTAATGTTAAAGGAGGAATAGGCATGAAAACTAGAATTGTAGATTTGCCAAAAATTAATATAGTAGGCGTAAAAAAACGTGTTCGTATGCAATACGAGGGTGTTAACAATGAAATTGAAGAACTAGCAAATAGTATTACTAATATACAAAAAGAAGAAATGAATAATTTACAAAACATTGAACCTAAAGAAATTGTAAATGTTTCATATGATGCTGATGAGAATTTTATTAAAGAAGAGGGTTATTTAACTCATATGATTGGTGTTATAACAACAGAAAACAATATAAGCGATCAACTTGATGTTATAAATATTGATGAAAGTAAATGGATAGTCTTTGAAAATGAAGGTAAATTTCCAAAAGTTTTACAAGACACATATGCTAAAATTTATTCTGAATGGTTGCCAGAAACAGAATATAAATTAGCTAATGTACCAATGTTTTCTTTTACTAAATTTAATGATTCAGATAGAGATAATGCTTATAGTGAAATTTGGGTCGCAGTTAATAATTGATTTTAGATATTTAAGGTTTTAGAAACGAGTTGAAAACGAGTTTCTTCTTGTCTTGATACTATATAGAAATAACGTTCTTTTTTAAAATATGTATTAATCATTGATATGACAGGGTTTTTCTTTGTTTTTGAGCGTGAAAGAAAAAATTGACATAAAAAAGCTCCAGTAATATGATTAAGTTACGACGCTTAAATCAATACTGGAGGTCTTTTTATATGCAATATAATACTACTAGATGTATAGACGAAAATCAAGATAATAAAACATTAAAAGATATGACGAAAAGTGGGAAACAACGCCCGTGGAGAGAAAAGAAAATAGACAATGTAAGTTATGCAGATATACTGGAAATCTTAAAAATTAAAAAGGCTTTTAACGTAAAACAATGTGGTAACGTCTTAGAGTTCAAGCCAACTGATGAAGGTTATTTGAAATTACATAAGACATGGTTTTGTAAGTCAAAATTATGCCCAGTTTGTAATTGGAGGCGTGCTATGAAAAATAGTTATCAAGCTCAAAAAGTGATTGAAGAAGTGGTTAAAGAAAAGCCAACTGCACGTTGGTTGTTTCTTACGTTATCGACAAAAAATGCGATAGATGGTGAAACTTTAGAACAAAGTTTAAAACATTTAACTGAATCATTTAGAAGATTGTTTAAATATAAAAAAATTAGTAAAAATTTAATTGGCTTTATGCGTTCGACAGAAGTTACGGTTAATAAAAATGACGGTAGTTATAATCAACATATGCACGTTTTGTTATGTGTTGAAAATGCGTATTTTAGAAAAAAAGAAAATTATATTACGCAGACCGAATGGGTCGATTTATGGCAAAAAGCATTACAAGTTGGTTATCGACCAGTCGCAAATATTAAAGCGATCAAACCAAATCAAAAAGGGGATAAAGATATTCAAGCAGCTATCAAAGAAACTTCAAAATACTCGGTTAAATCATCAGATTATTTAACTGGAGATAGCAAAAAAGATTCCGAGATTGTTGATGATTTGGAAAAAGGTTTATATCGAAAACGCATGTTGAGTTATGGTGGATTGCTTAAACAAAAACATAAAATTTTAAATTTAGACGATGCCGAAGACGGTAATTTAATTAATACAAGCGACGAAGATAAAACAACAGACGAAGAAGAAAAAGCACATTCAATTACGGCAATTTGGAATTTTGAAAAGCAAAATTATTATTTAAAAGATTTGAAACGTTAGCTTAAAAGCTAGCGTTTTTTTATGCTTTTTTTGCCTTTGCGGGAACTATAGCGTTCAACCGGCATGGTTGGCCATTTTTACTATGCAAATTTTAATTTGCATGTAACTGGGCAGTGTCTTAAAAAATCGACACTGGATTTGCTTAAATTTTTGTTTGTGAAATTAAGATATATTTATTTGGCTCATATTTGCGTTTTAAGAGCTTATATAAGTTTTTAGGTATAAAACTATATAAAATACCCCTAATTCTTCAAAATACCCCCTTAAAATTCAAAATAAAGGTATTTAAAAATTAATAAAATAAAAAAGCTACTAGCCAAAAACTAGTAGCTTTAGTCTTGATGTAGTATTAATTTTTATATCTACGCTACAACGTCGATTCTAATTCGTGCAGTATTAATTTTTATATCTGCGCCACAACGCCGATTCCTTAAAATGAATATAAAAAATCGACGAAGGTCGATTATGGTTTTGTACGCGTTCTTTTTAGAACGCATAAGTGCGCCCTTACGGGATTTAACTAGATTATAACGACGAAAAATTGACCTGTAAAGCGATAACTATTGTGATAAGTTTGATTAAAAAGGAGATAGAAAATGCTTATATTTTTATTTATTTTGTTTTGTGGTCTTTTAGGTTATTTTTTGATTAATCGTTCTAGAAAAAAATAGAGCACGCATTTATGCCGAGAAAA
>NZ_JAESLA010000008.1:4957-5845 GCF_017892405.1 Staphylococcus sp. GDY8P85P
AAAGCAATTGGAATAAAGCAACTTTGTTATTTATAATTATTTGATTGGAGGTGTGAATATGTTTTTTAAGTGTTCTATATGTGATGAAAAATTAAAGAGAGGTTATAAAACTTTAGCATGTGAGAATAACCATACTTTTGATATTGCAAAAGAGGGTTATTCGAATTTAATTTCAGGGCATAAAAAAAGTAAATACGATAAAAAATTGTTTATTGCTAGAAGAGAATTGAATGATAGTAGCAATTTGTATTCGATATTAATTTCAAAAATCATAGAAATTATTAAAAAATATGAGATTAAAACTAAAAATAATGTGATAGATGTTGGTACTGGTGAGGGTTATATTTTAAATGAAATTAGTAAAACATTTCTTGGTGAAAATGAATTCTTAGGTATAGACATTGCAAAAGAAGGTGTAAAAAAAGCAGCAAAATCATATAAAAATATAAATTGGTTGGTTGCTGATCTAGCTGATATACCAGTTATGAATGGGAATGTAGACTTTTTAATTAATGTGCTTAGCCCTTCTAATTATGATGAGTTTAAAAGAGTTCTAGATAAAGAGGGGAAATTGATAAAAATAATTCCTAATAGTGATTATTTAAAAGAAATAAGGAATATAGTCTTTAGTAATCATAAAAATAAGGATTATGATAATTCTGAGGTTATAGATTTATTTGAAGCTAATTTTAATAAAATTGAAATGATAGACATTAGTTATAAGGTTAAATTAAATAAAGAAGAATTGAATAAATTACTTGATATGACGCCTTTAACGTGGAATTTAAGTGACGTAGAAAAAGAAGGAATAATTAAGAAAAACTTAAGTGAAATTACGATGAGTTTTAAGGTTTTGGTTGGTGGTTTAGTAAACGAGTTTCTTCTTGT
>NZ_JAESLA010000080.1:0-1826 GCF_017892405.1 Staphylococcus sp. GDY8P85P
TTGTCGTTAAAAACATTGTACCGTAAAAGGACTGTTATATGGCCTTTTTACTTTTACGCAATTATACGGACTTTATCAAAGGAGGTAATAGCTATTTTAGCTATTAAAGGGAGTAGTCTGTCCTTTTTTAAACTAAACAATGATATAAAAACAGTTGCCGGAGCTTTGCCTCTACTATGGATAAGTTTAAAACAAGATCATCAACATACTTGTTTTATGTAGTGAAATATGCATATTTGTATGTTTTGACTTTCGGCACCGGTAATTTTTATCTGTGTTTTTTTTGTGTGCAAAAAGAAATTGATTCTTAGGGACTGCTACTCCTTTCCAATTATTCTAATTACCACTAGAGCAAATTGTGAAAGGATGAAAGAAATGAATTTTAATAATAAAACAAAGTATGGTAAAATACAGGAATTTTTAAGAAGTAATAATGAGCCTGATTATAGAATAAAACAAATAACCAATGCGATTTTTAAACAAAGAATTAGTCGATTTGAGGATATGAAGGTTCTTCCAAAATTACTTAGGGAGGATTTAATAAATAATTTTGGAGAAACAGTTTTGAATATCAAGCTCTTAGCAGAGCAAAATTCAGAGCAAGTTACGAAAGTGCTTTTTGAAGTATCAAAGAATGAGAGAGTAGAAACGGTAAACATGAAGTATAAAGCAGGTTGGGAGTCATTTTGTATATCATCACAATGCGGATGTAATTTTGGGTGTAAATTTTGTGCTACAGGCGACATTGGATTGAAAAAAAACCTAACTGTAGATGAGATAACAGATCAAGTTTTATACTTCCATTTATTAGGTCATCAAATTGATAGCATTTCTTTTATGGGAATGGGTGAAGCTCTAGCCAACCGTCAAGTATTTGATGCTCTTGATTCGTTTACGGATCCTAATTTATTTGCATTAAGTCCTCGTAGACTTTCTATATCAACGATTGGTATTATACCTAGTATCAAAAAAATAACCCAGGAATATCCTCAAGTAAATCTTACATTTTCATTACACTCACCTTATAGTGAGGAACGCAGCAAATTGATGCCAATAAATGATAGATACCCAATAGATGAGGTAATGAATATACTCGATGAACATATAAGATTAACTTCAAGGAAAGTATATATAGCTTATATCATGTTGCCTGGTGTAAATGATTCTCTTGAGCATGCAAACGAAGTTGTTAGCCTTCTTAAAAGTCGCTATAAATCAGGGAAGTTATATCATGTAAATTTGATACGATACAATCCTACAATAAGTGCACCTGAGATGTATGGAGAAGCAAACGAAGGGCAGGTAGAAGCCTTTTACAAAGTTTTGAAGTCTGCTGGTATCCATGTCACAATTAGAAGTCAATTTGGGATTGATATTGACGCTGCTTGTGGTCAATTATATGGTAATTATCAAAATAGCCAATAGTATTGAACAAGGTATATAGCTGATATAATAAGGTGAATTTTTAAATAATATTAATGCAATTAATATTATTTTGATAACTCAATTATGCTAGTATTTTCTTCAAATATGAATGGACTACTGGGTGGAAGATAATTAACTAATCTGTATTCTTCTAATTTGAAATGAATAAGTTTCAAAGTACTAAGATATAGGATTAGTCATCCATTTTTTTTAAATCAGTTTAACTAGATGTTTTGTTTGTCGAATGACAAAAAACTCTTATTTAGTATAAATGAATAGATAATCCTTCCAATAATAATTGGGAGGATTTTTTATTCTCCCTAAATACAAATGTAAGTTAATGAAATATATACTTGAAGATGTTTATGGCATTCTAAAAATGAGTCAAGTCCAGACTCCTG
>NZ_JAESLA010000081.1:0-1781 GCF_017892405.1 Staphylococcus sp. GDY8P85P
GGATGTTCATCTTTTGTGGTGGGCAGATAATTAAAAGTAACTAATTTTATATTTAACTTAATCATAACACGTAGTAATCACTACATTCATTTAAGCGTACAGTTAATTATTAATTGTGCGCTTTTTGAGTACTATCATTTCTTTAATGCTCGCTTGCCAAGGCGCCTCACTTTAACTAATTTTGGCTTTGTTAAACAATGGAAGCCAAAATGGATTTTCAGTTCGGCTTGTTGCCTTAGGCGTCTCGCATTAGAAATGATTGTTACGCCATATAGTTATATGAGTGTTTGTGACATGTTAAGTAGCGATTACTACGTAATATTTATGCGACGTCATTTATTAATAAACCATGCTTTTTACGTCATTGATACAACTTGAAAATAATAAGTATTCTGGCTTTAAAGTTATTAAAGTTTCGATAACCATACGATACACGTTTAATTAGCTTAATTTTATTATTGATACCTTCAATCGCTCCATTGTTAAACATAGGGTGCTGGATTGTTGCGTAAAGGACATACTCGTATTTCTTATAGAATCGAATCACACGCCAAACACCACGCGATACCTGTTTCTTTTCGACACCTCGCAGTATTTCTTTGAAACGTAACCAATCACATTGTTTCAATGCTTCTCGAAGTTGGTGGACTAACATATATGTGTCATAGAGCTGTTGATCAAGATTTAATAGATACCCTAGAATATCTCTTGAGGTTGTGTATGTTTTGAAAGACTTTGACCAGAAGTATTCATAGCTATTAATATCTTGTCTGTCGGAAAGGAAGAGTCTCCAGTGTTTTTTCAGTTTCGTGTAATCGATTGAAGATTTATAACGATAAGCATTCATAACAGAAATACGTTGCTTATTAAGTTCACGGTTAAGGTGCTGAACGATATGAAAACGATCAAAGATTAAAATCGCATTTGGGAATACTTCATGAACGAAGTTAATATATGGCTCATACATATCCGCTGTTACAGTTCTAACAGCTATTCTTTCACGTCGGTCAAAGCGATAGAAATATTCTTTGAGCTTATGAATGCGTCTATCTTCTAAAATATCGATAATCTGATTCGTTTCATTATTTACAAACAGAAAACTCATCGCCGTTGTCACGTTCTTAACGCTTTTAAACTCATCTATGGAGATATGTCTGGGTAAGCCTGATGAAGGTTTGACTGTCAGTGATTGTGAAAGTTTATGAAGACATCTTTTAACTGTACTCGGTGAAACACTACAATCATTGGCAATGTCTAGTTCGGATTGTACACGAGTGAGTCTATGTGGAATCGCTAACTTCACGCGATTCGTAATAAAACAGTGACTATCAACAATGCTTGTTTGAGCCGTGAAAGTCTTTGAACAGTGTAAACATTTAAAGCGTTCTTTCGCTAAGTTAAGATAAACATTAGACTCTTGAGATTTTAACAACGTCAAACGCGAAACACGTTTACCGTGCTTATGTATTTGCCCGTCATTGACACAACCACACTTCATACAAGCTTCAGGTTTATAAGAAAGGGTTCCATAAACAACTGTAGAAAGCTGACCACGCACTTCTACATCTTCCTCCACCTTCATAACTTGAATATTTTCATCTTTAATTTTTAGTAGTTTTAATATATCATTACACATAGGAGCATCATGTCTCCTCTCGATTTTTTGTTTGGTCACTTAAAATTATAGAGGCATGAGCGCTTTTTTTGTATCTAAAATGATTAAAAACATAAAAGGCGGGATAGCATTTCATGCCATCCCACCACAAAAGATGAAGAACCAA
>NZ_JAESLA010000082.1:0-957 GCF_017892405.1 Staphylococcus sp. GDY8P85P
TTTTACTTTGCAACAGAACCTCTTGATACATATAGAAATAACGTCATTTTTATTTTAGTTGCTGAAAGGTGCGTTGAAGTGTTGGTATGTATGTGTTTTAAAGTATTGAAAACCCTTAAAATTGGTTGCACAGAAAAACCCCATCTGTTAAAGTTATAAGTGACTAAACAAATAACTAAATAGATGGGGGTTTCTTTTAATATTATGTGTCCTAATAGTAGCATTTATTCAGATGAAAAATCAAGGGTTTTAGTGGACAAGACAAAAAGTGGAAAAGTGAGACCATGGAGAGAAAAGAAAATCGCTAATGTTGATTACTTTGAACTTCTGCATATTCTTGAATTTAAAAAGGCTGAAAGAGTAAAAGATTGTGCTGAAATATTAGAGTATAAACAAAATCGTGAAACAGGCGAAAGAAAGTTGTATCGAGTGTGGTTTTGTAAATCCAGGCTTTGTCCAATGTGCAACTGGAGGAGAGCAATGAAACATGGCATTCAGTCACAAAAGGTTGTTGCTGAAGTTATTAAACAAAAGCCAACAGTTCGTTGGTTGTTTCTCACATTAACAGTTAAAAATGTTTATGATGGCGAAGAATTAAATAAGAGTTTGTCAGATATGGCTCAAGGATTTCGCCGAATGATGCAATATAAAAAAATTAATAAAAATCTTGTTGGTTTTATGCGTGCAACGGAAGTGACAATAAATAATAAAGATAATTCTTATAATCAGCACATGCATGTATTGGTATGTGTGGAACCAACTTATTTTAAGAATACAGAAAACTACGTGAATCAAAAACAATGGATTCAATTTTGGAAAAAGGCAATGAAATTAGACTATGATCCAAATGTAAAAGTTCAAATGATTCGACCGAAAAATAAATATAAATCGGATATACAATCGGCAATTGACGAAACTGCAAAATATCCTGTAAAGGATACGGATTTTATGACCGAT
>NZ_JAESLA010000083.1:0-1045 GCF_017892405.1 Staphylococcus sp. GDY8P85P
AGGAGTCTGGACTTGACTATAAATTTTGGCGTATACATTAACTTAATATAATTTGAAAATATATCTTGAAACGAATCATGATTATTATAAAAAAAAGAATAAATATTTGATAAATATTTATTAAGGAAATCTTTTGTAACGTACGTAATTTTTGTTTTATGGTGCTCCTTAAAATTGAATGGTAAATCTACAAAAACCCTAAAAGCTTCTTTTTTAGAATACAATATGATACTTTCAATTTTATGTTTTTCATTAGTTATAAAGCTAAAAATGTAAGCAATATTAAGGGCATCTGAAATACATTTATCACTAGTTAAATTGTTTTTATACTCAAGTTTTAGTGAATTCTCATATTGAAAGGTGATTTCGTTAAATCTAGTTCTTTTACGATTTATTTTACAAGCTGAAGAAAGACGAACTTCATTCAATGAAATTATTTCTTTCTTTAGATTAGCTTTATCGATAGAAATAGTATGTTCATTATTTGTTTGATCCCTTTTAATATCAAATGGTATGTGATTTATATTTTCTTTTAGATCACTAAATTTAACACTTATGCTATCAAAAGTTTTAGGAATCTCTGTATGAGAAATAGATACCCAAATTTGAGTGAATAAATACTCATATTCGTTACTTCCTGGAAAATTTATAGTATGCCTCGATAAAATACCGTTTCTAAGATACAATGTTTCTCCTTTTGCAGTAATAAATTGGCATTGGTTTATTCTTTCTTCATAATCCATATCAGTATTAAATAATAATTGATAATTACTACCATCACTTTTTAAAATTCCAGCTTCCTTAAAATCAGATATAATTAATGTTCCAGATATTTCAAAAGTATCAGTATTACTAATTTTTTTTAATTTCATTAATAAACTCCTTGCTTACCAATATAAAATAGTATTTATATTATATCATTTAATTTCAGAGTGTATGTGCTTTTAGAGTACACCCTAATCATACAAAATAAGTTATTGAATTTATAGCAACTGTCACTTTGCTTGATATATGAGAATTATTTAGGTTCTGTTGCAAAGTAAAA
>NZ_JAESLA010000084.1:0-2892 GCF_017892405.1 Staphylococcus sp. GDY8P85P
CCGCATTTCTCTTAGAACCTTTTTGTGTGTATTGTTGTGAAATTAGAAGACCTTTAATGATGTATTAAATATAAGTTTTTTAAAATATAAAATAATTTATCTCAAGTGGACATATAATGACTGTTCAATATTATATAATGTACGGATAAAGAATTTTGAATTTTTTTATCGGAATTGAGGTAACACTGGCCCAAATAATTGGGGGGAAAACTACACATTGCGTATTGATGTAGTTTATTTGACACGCATTTACATGATATTTACATAAACTTAAACATATATTCGAAGTAATATTCTATGATGAAGTGTAATGGTTTTGTTAATTGTAAAAAATATGTTTTGTCAAGTTGAAGAAAAACAAAATTAATTCGTAATTACAAAGAATAATATTAATTATATTTTAAAATTTTGTTGTAAAAACCATGTTAAAAATATAAAATTAATATCGAAATTAGAATTTGGAGGTTGTCATGGAAAATACATTAGATTTATCGAAATTTATGAACGCTATTAAGAAAAATTGGAAGCTAATTGTTCTATTACCAATCATATTAATGCTAATTAGTTTATTAGTAACAGTGTTTTTAATGAAACCTAAATATGAAGCAAATACGCAAGTGCTAGTTAACCAAAAAGAAAAAAATTCGGAGTTAATGGCTCAAGAAGTCCAAAGTAATATTCAATTAGTTAATACATATTCTGAAATTTTAAAAAGTCCACGCATTATTGAAGACGTGGCTAAGAAAAACTCTAAATATTCAGCTGAAGATATAAAAGGTATGTTAACCGTTACAACACAAGCTGAATCTCAAATACTAAATGTGAATGTTAAGAATGGAAGTAAGAAAGACGCAGAAAAAGTTGCAAATGATATTGCAAATGTATTTAGTGATAAAATGCCTGAAATTATGAATGTTGATAATGTATCAGTGTTATCTTCTGCTAAAGGTACTGCATCTAAAGTATCACCTAATTTATTGTTGAATTTAGCAATAGGACTCATTTTAGGCTTAATTATATCATTGATAGTCATTGTACTAAAAGAAATGTTTGATAAGCGTATTAAAACTGAAGAAGATATCGAAAAAGAATTAAATATTCCAGTTTTAGGATCTATACAAAAACTTAAATAAGGAGAAAAATTATGGCAAGAAAAGAACCAAAAAGAAAAAAATTAGATACACCTTTATACGTTCACGACAAACCGAAATCAATAGTAAGTGAAAAGTTTAGAGGTATTCGTTCTAACATAATGTTCTCAAGTGCAAATGGGGAAATTAAAAGCGTAATCATTACATCAGAAAAACCGGCTGCAGGAAAAAGTATAATTTCAGCTAATATAGCAGTTACGTATGCTCAAGCAGGTTATAAAACTTTAATTATTGATGGAGATATGCGTAAACCGACGCAACATTATAATTTTGAGACTTCTAATTATGATGGTCTATCAAATTTAATCATTGGTAAAAGTGATTTTGATAAAGCTATTCGTAGCACAAGAGTTGAAAATTTAGATTTATTGACGTCTGGTCCGGTACCACCAAACCCATCAGAACTGATTGCTTCAAATAGATTTGAGAATCTTTTTAGTCAATTAAGAGAAATGTATGATTTTATACTAATTGATACTCCACCAGTAATTTCAGTAACTGATGCACAAGTATTTTTACAAATAGTACCTGATTGTGTCCTAGTCATTGATGCGGAAAGAAATAATAAATATGAGGTTAAAAAGGCTAAAGATTTAATTCAAAAAGCTGATGGGCACATCCTAGGTGCAGTCTTAAATAAGACACCACAAGATAAGTCGTCAAATTATTATTACTATTATGGGGATGAAACTAATAATGATTGATATTCATAATCACGTTTTAATTAATGTTGATGATGGGCCTAAAAATAAAGAGGAAATGTTAAAACTTATTAAACAAGGAATAGATGAAGGAGTTACTGAAATAATTGTGACACCGCATCATCTCAGCCCGACTTTTGATAATGAATATAAAATTGTGCAACAAAAGTTGGCTGAGTTAAATGATATGCAAGAAGTAAAACAGTATGGGATAAAATTATTTCCTGGTCAAGAAATAAGAATTAGTGATCAAATTCTTCCGCAATTAAAACAAGGTAAGATAATTGGTCTTAATAATTCGAAATATATACTTATAGAATTCCCGTCAAGCAATGTACCACATTATGCAAAAAGACTTTTTTTCGAACTTCAATCTGAAGGTTATGTACCAATCATTGCTCATCCAGAGAGAAATAAAGAAATTAGTCAAAATTTAGATGTGCTATTTGAACTAATAAACGGTGGAGCGCTTAGTCAATTAACCGCCGCTTCACTTTTAGGGAACCACGGAAAAAAACTACAAAAGATTTCAATTCAAATGATTGAAAATAATTTAACACATTTTATTGCTTCTGATGCTCATAATGCAGAAAATAGACCATTTGTTATAAATAGCTTGTTTAATGAAAAAAAACTTGCACCTTATAAAGATCAAATTAACCAGTTTTACGTGAATGCTAAAAGGGTTATATCGGACCAAGATATAGCTAAAAAGCAACCAACTCAAAATTATAAAAGTAAAAAAATATTCGGTTTATTTTAACTGTAAATGGAGTAAGTTAGGAGGATAAATGTGGACAAATTAA
Organism: Staphylococcus sp. GDY8P85P; assembly: GCF_017892405.1. NCBI lineage: Bacteria > Bacillati > Bacillota > Bacilli > Caryophanales > Staphylococcaceae > Staphylococcus > Staphylococcus sp. GDY8P85P. The sequence continues at coordinate 2,659 of NZ_JAESLA010000084.1, forward strand.
GTACAAGAGGAAGATTGCTATTATTTATAGTAATAGATTCTTTGATTGTAGCATTATCAGTTTTTGTTTGTTACAACATTTTAGAACCTTATTTTAGAGGGTATTCACATAAAGTATTGATTTTAACTGGCTCTTCGTCAAATCGTACTGATGAGTCCTAATATTTAGATTAAGCAACCTTAGATTGTTTAATATCTTTTTTTTTTGTTGAGGAAAATAGTCGCGAAGTTATAA
>NZ_JAESLA010000085.1:0-744 GCF_017892405.1 Staphylococcus sp. GDY8P85P
CAATTATACGGACTTTATCCAAATAATGGCCAAAAAGTAGAAGAACAAGACCAAGAAATTCGTGATCAAATTCAATCTACAAAAGATAGTATTGAGAATAGCAATGATGATACAAATTCAAAAATTGCAGAATTACAAAATAAAGTTGATAGCCTAAAACAACAAGCAGATACAGACAAATTAAATAAAGTTGCAGAAGATTATCAGAACACAATTAATAATTTGAAAGACGCAAAAACCCAACAAGATAATGGTAACAATGAAAAAATGGAAGAAGAATTAAATAAAGTTAATAATAAGTTAGATGAAATCAAGAATAAAATTTCATCGTGGTTTAATAGTAATAAATAACTTGCTACTACATTGATATAAAGGGTAATGCGTATGGAAAATGAAAAGACACGTAATAAGAAGCCATATATATATGGTTTCTTATTACTAATAATTATCTTAATTGCTTTAATAATTGTATTTGTAGTTAGAAAAACAGATGCCCTAGGACAAATAAATAAATTTGAAGATGCTGTAGAATCTAATGATTCTAAAAAAGTCAGTGAAATTTTATCCGGTAGTGAACGGACTATGTCAGACAAGGAATCAAAAGCGTTTATAAAATATATGGTTCTGTTGCAAAGTAAAAAAAAATAGCTAACCACTAATTTATCATGTCAGTGTTCGCTTAACTTGCTAGCATGATTCTAATTTCGTGGCAAGGCAAAAATCCTTAGATCTGAAGAGACCTTC
>NZ_JAESLA010000009.1:0-14975 GCF_017892405.1 Staphylococcus sp. GDY8P85P
TCGCAGAACTGACACGTATATAACCAAATTTCCGAAAAATATCACCTCGTTTTTGAGACAAGTATTATGAGACACCCATAACACTGCTTCTATCAGCCTTCTACTATTGCATCAATAGAGTACACTCTATTGAACAGAAATTAGTCTTTGATATAATAAGGTTTGTAAGTGTTCAATAGAGTTGTTCAATAACAAAATCTAAAATTTGAGATCTCAGAGGATGATTCTAAGGCAATTTCAGATGAATGTAATGGGTAGTTTATCGATTAAAAGAAAATATGGACTTCTAAATTTGATTACTATGGTCGATTCATACTGAAAAATCATTTAAAAAGACATAGAGAAGGAGTTCGTTCTAAAACCATGAGTAAAATAGGTTATGCACGAGTGAGTAGCAAAGGTCAAAAGTTAGACAGACAACTTAAAGCGTTAAAATTAGCAGGCGTTATTAAGCTATTTTCAGATAAAATCAGTGGCCAGTCTATCGAACGTCATGGTTTAGAAGCCATGCTAAACTATATACGTGAAGGCGACATTGTTGTTGTCACAGAGTTAGATCGATTAGGCCGGAATAATCAAGAACTAACCGATATGATGAATATGATTCAACAAAAAGGAGCAACGCTGGAAGTCTTAAATCTACCCTCTATGAATGGGATAGAGGACGAAAATTTAAGACGCTTGATCAATAACCTAGTGATTGAACTTTATAAATACCAAGCGGAAGCAGAGCGAAAAAAGATTAAAGAGCGACAGGTACAAGGCATAAAGATTGCTAAAGAAAATGGAAGGTATAAAGGAAGAAAACGCAAATATAGCTTGAATGATGATCGATTACAGCATGCTTTTGAGTTATATAGAGAGGGTTTGAGCGATAAGGCTATCGAAGGGAAAACGGGTATTAATCGTACCACTTTTAAGAGATACCGAGAACGGTATAATGAATATAGAGAAATCGATACACAAGCACAATAAAAGCAAGAGGATTTGCCCCTCTTGCTTTTATTGTGCCATGAATTCTATCGGTCTTAAAAGCTGATTGACTTCTATCAATTGTCTTAGTAGGTCTATTACGGTTGACTGGTCTAAATCGTACCAGCTTCCAAAAGCTACAATATCGCCTGATACTTCTTTATTAATAAAATCGACAATCAAACTTAATTCTCTTGTTGCTAATGGTGAGCGTGCTTCAATTTCATATAAATCAAAGTCATAGGGTTTGTTATTGTCTATTCCTTTCATTTTCGTTGACTTCGCTCTAATTACTTTCAGCAGATTTCCGTCTATATTTACTGTTTGAATGTTCACATTAAAACTCCCTTTCTTTTTTTAATTATATGCTGACCGTTTTTCTAGTAGTTCAATCATTTTTTTATCATTTTCTAAATCGCTCAAGGTGTACCATTCAGGGCGTTCATTAGTTTCAAACAAACTTAGCAAGTACGATAATTTTTCAAAACCTTCTTTAGCCTTCTCTAAACTTTTGCATTGAACGATATAGTATTTTACGTCTTGTCTTACTCGGTCTGTTAGCATGTAATGAAATTTTGAATTGTTTGAAACTAAATCTTGAAGCTTCTTCTTTTCTTTTTTTGACAACATTTTATTTTCGGTTCTGTTGCAAAGTTTTAAATCTACTATCAAATAAGGTAGAATAATAGAAAAAGATAGCAGGAGGAATGACGATGAATCATTTTAAAGGAAAGCAATTTCAGCAGGATGTGATTATTGTAGCCGTGGGCTACTATCTTCGTTATAACCTTAGCTATCGTGAAGTTCAAGAAATCTTATATGATCGTGGCATTAACGTTTCTCATACGACGATTTATCGTTGGGTGCAAGAATATGGCAAACTACTCTATCAAATTTGGAAAAAGAAAAATAAAAAATCCTTTTATTCATGGAAAATGGATGAAACGTACATCAAAATTAAAGGAAAATGGCATTATTTGTATCGAGCCATCGATGCAGATGGTTTAACCTTGGATATTTGGTTACGTAAAAAACGGGACACACAAGCAGCCTATGCTTTTCTTAAGCGGTTAGTGAAGCAGTTTGATGAACCGAAGGTTGTAGTCACAGATAAAGCCCCCTCTATTACAAGTGCCTTTAAGAAACTAAAAGAATACGGCTTTTATCAAGGGACAGAACATCGTACCATTAAATACCTGAATAATTTGATTGAACAAGACCATCGTCCAGTAAAGAGACGCAATAAATTCTATCGAAGTTTACGCACTGCCTCTACAACGATTAAAGGCATGGAAGCCATCCGAGGATTATATAAGAAAACCCGAAAAGAAGGCACTCTCTTCGGGTTTTCGGTCTGTACTGAAATCAAGGTATTATTGGGAATCCCAGCTTAAATCATAGATACCGTAAGGGATTTTATTCTTTATTTAAAACTTTGCAACAGAACCCTTTTAAGACCTGATGGAAAAACAATGTTTTATTTACACTCAATAGGAATGTTACCTAACTATCAAGACAAAGGTTATGGTTCAAAATTATTATCTTTTATTAAGGAATATTCTAAAGAGATTGGTTGTTCTGAAATGTTTTTAATAACTGATAAAGGTAATCCTAGAGCTTGCCATGTATATGAAAAATTAGGTGGTAAAAATGATTATAAAGATGAAATAGTATATGTATATGATTATGAAAAAGGTGATAAATAAATGAATATAGTTGAAAATGAAATATGTATAAGAACTTTAATAGATGATGATTTTCCTTTGATGTTAAAATGGTTAACTGATGAAAGAGTATTAGAATTTTATGGTGGTAGAGATAAAAAATATACATTAGAATCATTAAAAAAACATTATACAGAGCCTTGGGAAGATGAAGTTTTTAGAGTAATTATTGAATATAACAATGTTCCTATTGGATATGGACAAATATATAAAATGTATGATGAGTTATATACTGATTATCATTATCCAAAAACTGATGAGATAGTCTATGGTATGGATCAATTTATAGGAGAGCCAAATTATTGGAGTAAAGGAATTGGTACAAGATATATTAAATTGATTTTTGAATTTTTGAAAAAAGAAAGAAATGCTAATGCAGTTATTTTAGACCCTCATAAAAATAATCCAAGAGCAATAAGGGCATACCAAAAATCTGGTTTTAGAATTATTGAAGATTTGCCAGAACATGAATTACACGAGGGCAAAAAAGAAGATTGTTATTTAATGGAATATAGATATGATGATAATGCCACAAATGTTAAGGCAATGAAATATTTAATTGAGCATTACTTTGATAATTTCAAAGTAGATAGTATTGAAATAATCGGTAGTGGTTATGATAGTGTGGCATATTTAGTTAATAATGAATACATTTTTAAAACAAAATTTAGTACTAATAAGAAAAAAGGTTATGCAAAAGAAAAAGCAATATATAATTTTTTAAATACAAATTTAGAAACTAATGTAAAAATTCCTAATATTGAATATTCGTATATTAGTGATGAATTATCTATACTAGGTTATAAAGAAATTAAAGGAACTTTTTTAACACCAGAAATTTATTCTACTATGTCAGAAGAAGAACAAAATTTGTTAAAACGAGATATTGCCAGTTTTTTAAGACAAATGCACGGTTTAGATTATACAGATATTAGTGAATGTACTATTGATAATAAACAAAATGTATTAGAAGAGTATATATTGTTGCGTGAAACTATTTATAATGATTTAACTGATATAGAAAAAGATTATATAGAAAGTTTTATGGAAAGACTAAATGCAACAACAGTTTTTGAGGGTAAAAAGTGTTTATGCCATAATGATTTTAGTTGTAATCATCTATTGTTAGATGGCAATAATAGATTAACTGGAATAATTGATTTTGGAGATTCTGGAATTATAGATGAATATTGTGATTTTATATACTTACTTGAAGATAGTGAAGAAGAAATAGGAACAAATTTTGGAGAAGATATATTAAGAATGTATGGAAATATAGATATTGAGAAAGCAAAAGAATATCAAGATATAGTTGAAGAATATTATCCTATTGAAACTATTGTTTATGGAATTAAAAATATTAAACAGGAATTTATCGAAAATGGTAGAAAAGAAATTTATAAAAGGACTTATAGGGGTCCCGAGCGCCTACGAGAAATTTGTATCGATAAGAAATAGATTTAAAAATTTCGCTGTTATTTTGTACATTTAACTTGACGGTGACATCTCTCTATTGTGAGTTATTAGTGGTACAGTTTTCAACCGTTTTAATTATAAAAAAGTGGTGCATTTTTAAATTGGCACAAACAGGTAACGGTTATTGCAGGTGTATTTCTTATCTATGGGTTTAACATGGATTTTATCATTAAAATCATGAGTATTGTCCGAGAGTGATTGGTCTTGCGTATGGTTAACCCTAAAGTTATGGAAATAAGACTTAGAAGCAAACTTAAGAGTGTGTTGATAGTGCATTATCTTAAAATTTTGTATAATAGGAATTGAAGTTAAATTAGATGCTAAAAATTTGTAATTAAGAAGGAGGGATTCGTCATGTTGGTATTCCAAATGCGTAATGTAGATAAAACATCTACTGTTTTGAAACAGACTAAAAACAGTGATTACGCAGATAAATAAATACGTTAGATTAATTCCTACCAGTGACTAATCTTATGACTTTTTAAACAGATAACTAAAATTACAAACAAATCGTTTAACTTCTGTATTTATTTATAGATGTAATCACTTCAGGAGTGATTACATGAACAAAAATATAAAATATTCTCAAAACTTTTTAACGAGTGAAAAAGTACTCAACCAAATAATAAAACAATTGAATTTAAAAGAAACCGATACCGTTTACGAAATTGGAACAGGTAAAGGGCATTTAACGACGAAACTGGCTAAAATAAGTAAACAGGTAACGTCTATTGAATTAGACAGTCATCTATTCAACTTATCGTCAGAAAAATTAAAACTGAATACTCGTGTCACTTTAATTCACCAAGATATTCTACAGTTTCAATTCCCTAACAAACAGAGGTATAAAATTGTTGGGAGTATTCCTTACCATTTAAGCACACAAATTATTAAAAAAGTGGTTTTTGAAAGCCATGCGTCTGACATCTATCTGATTGTTGAAGAAGGATTCTACAAGCGTACCTTGGATATTCACCGAACACTAGGGTTGCTCTTGCACACTCAAGTCTCGATTCAGCAATTGCTTAAGCTGCCAGCGGAATGCTTTCATCCTAAACCAAAAGTAAACAGTGTCTTAATAAAACTTACCCGCCATACCACAGATGTTCCAGATAAATATTGGAAGCTATATACGTACTTTGTTTCAAAATGGGTCAATCGAGAATATCGTCAACTGTTTACTAAAAATCAGTTTCATCAAGCAATGAAACACGCCAAAGTAAACAATTTAAGTACCGTTACTTATGAGCAAGTATTGTCTATTTTTAATAGTTATCTATTATTTAACGGGAGGAAATAATTCTATGAGTCGCTTTTTTAAATTTGGAAAGTTACACGTTACTAAAGGGAATGGAGATAAATTATTAGGTATACTACTGACAGCTTCCAAGGAGCTAAAGAGGTCCCTAGCGCCTACGGGGAATTTGTATCGATAAGGGGTACAAATTCCCACTAAGCGCTCGGGACCCCTTGTAGGAAAATGTCCTAAGTGTGGCAACAATATTGTATTAAAAAAATCGTTTTATGGTTGTTCAAATTATCCTGAATGTAAGTTTACTTTAGCTGAACATTTTAGAAAGAAAAAATAAACGAGGAGTATGTAAATGAGATCAGAAAAAGAAATGATGGATTTAGTACTTTCTTTAGCAGAACAGGATGAACGTATTCGAATTGTGACCCTTGAGGGGTCACGCGCAAATATTAATATACCTAAAGATGAATTTCAGGATTATGATATTACATATTTTGTAAGTGATATAGAACCGTTTATATCTAATGATGACTGGCTTAATCAATTTGGGAATATAATAATGATGCAAAAGCCGGAGGATATGGAATTATTCCCACCTGAAGAAAAGGGATTTTCCTATCTTATGCTATTTGATGATTACAATAAAATTGATCTTACCTTATTGCCCTTGGAAGAGTTAGATAATTACCTAAAGGGCGATAAATTAATAAAGGTTCTAATTGATAAAGATTGTAGAATTAAAAGGGACATAGTTCCGACTGATATAGATTATCATGTAAGAAAGCCAAGCGCAAGGGAGTATGATGATTGCTGCAATGAATTTTGGAATGTAACACCTTATGTTATTAAAGGATTGTGCCGCAAAGAGATACTGTTTGCAATCGATCATCTGAACCAGATTCTACGGTTTGAACTACTTAGGATGATGTCGTGGAAGGTTGGGATAAAGACAGAATTTTCATTAAGTGTTGGGAAAAATTATAAGTATATTAACAAATACATTGATGAAGATCTATGGAATAGATTATTATCTACATATCGCATGGATTCCTATGAAAATATTTGGAAGTCATTATTTATATGCCACCAATTGTTCAGGGAAGTGTCCAAAGAGGTAGCAGAACTACTGGGGTTTGATTATCCAGAGTATGGTAAGAACATAACAAGATATACCGAGGACATGTATAAAAAATATGTTGAAAATGACTATTTTTAAAGATTAGCAAAGATTATTAACCATAAGCAAGGGGTGTAAATGTATGGAAAGTACTGATGTTATAAATGAAATTAGAGGTATATTACCTCGTAACTCAATTGGAAAATATGATTTACTAACTATTTTTACACATAAAACCGTTTTTGATAAAATTGTAAAAGTACTATCATTGGATTTTCAAAATAAAGTAGATTATGTGGCTGCCCCAGAAGCAATTGGATGGATACTAGGCACTGCCATAGCCAAAGAACTTGGAGTGGGGTTTATTGGAGTAAGAAAAGGTGATAAGCTGCCATACGCAAAAGAAGAGATTATTTCGACACATTTTACCGACTATTCAGGTCAAGATAAAAGCTTTGAAATATCTAAGAGTTCTATTGTGAGGAACAAAAGAGTTTTGATTGTAGATGATTGGATAGAGACAGGTTCTCAAATGAAGGCTTTAATAGCTTTGTTAGAGAAATTGGATTGCAGCATTATTGGGTTGGCTACTATTGGGATTGATATAAATGAGGTTACTCAAAAATGGATAGACAGCAGTTTTGTAGCTTATATTGGCTCAAACATATAATAAACCGAAAGAAAATCTTGAATCAAAATTTTGGATGGCGTTAATTTACAATACAACGAAAGATGTTTACTCTTTTTTTATAAATTTTAAGAGGCGTTAAAAAACAGTTTTCAGACGAAAGGAGATCGAAGTTGAGTATAGATTTAAGTAACAAAAAAATTCCGAAAGAAGCAATTCAAGCATTAAAAACTATAGCGGAACTACTTGATAATATGTTAATTGGGGTGTATTTGTATGGTTCGGCAGTAATGGGTGGTTTACGTATGAATAGCGATGTAGATATTTTGGTAATAACAAATCAAAGTTTATCTGAAAAAACTCGAAGGAATCTTACAAATAGGTTAATGCTTATATCTGGGAAAATAGGAAACATAAAAGATATGAGGCCTCTTGAAGTTACGGTCATAAATCAAAAGGATATTGTCCCTTGGCATTTCCCCCCCAAATATGAATTTATGTATGGCGAGTGGCTAAGAGAGCAGTTTGAAAAGGGAGAAATTCCTGAGTCGACTTATGATCCGGATTTAGCAATACTTTTAGCACAACTAAGAAAAAATAGTATTAACCTTTTGGGACCAAAGGCAACAGAAGTAATTGAGCCTGTGCCAATGACAGATATTCGAAAAGCAATTAAAGAATCGTTGCCCGGGTTGATAGCTAGCATTAACGGTGACGAACGCAATGTGATTTTAACTTTAGCCAGAATGTGGCTGACAGCATCTACTGGTGAAATTCGCTCAAAAGATCTGGCAGCTGAATGGGCGATACCTCAATTACCCGATGAGCATGCTACTTTACTCAACAAAGCGAGAGAGGCTTATTTAGGAGAGTGTGTTGACAAGTGGGAAGGAATGGAATCTGAGGTGGCTGAACTCGTTAATCATATGAAAAAGTCTATAGAGTCTTCCCTTAATATCCAATTACCTTTTCGAATAGTTTAAATATAACAAAGACTAGTTGTTAATGTGCATTATTGATTGCTTCGATATGTTCCCCCATATATCAGTTTCTTAAAAAATAATCAAAATACCGTTGATACGTTCCCGCGAACGAAAGGGTTAAAAATCAGCTTAAGACATCAATGCCATCAACTAGAGCCACGTTGAGACGTGTGTTTTATTGTCCCACAAAAGTGCAGACGATTTTATCAGTGTAAAAATGGAGTACGCAGACGACCGAAAAATCCAGCCAGATCGTATCACCTACAGGCTTATTCAGGAGTATATCGAAGAAAAGTACGGCTTCAAAGTTCACACTGCAAACATTGCAGAGGTCAAAAGAAACTTAGGCCTGCCGATGTACGACGCACCAAACGCAGTTGAAGAACTAAAACGCCCATATAAACCAGCACCAGAATATAAAGTAGAAGCTATTAAAGACGCATTAAGGCACTTCAAGGTCATAGATTAAAGTAAAGTACCCTTTCAGCAGATCATTACTGTTGAGAGGGTCTTACTTTTTCAGAAGCCGGCCAATGTAAGGATAGCCCTACAAGATTGCGGGTCTTTCTCTTCGAGCCATGTTTCCAGATTGCTTATAGCGATATCCTTTTGAATATGGATGCTCTCTTCAAATCGATATTCGATTGCACATGTAAGGATATCAACAGGTTCATCAAGAACCTTACCGCCAAGAACTGGGTATTCGTCAATTACAATCCAGTCAGGTGGGAGACCATCAAAGAGAGCCTACGGATACAATTCCCTAAAGTGAATCTCAATTTCCATAGCTTCGATCTCACCTTGTTCTTTATCTGGGTAACAAGTGGCATAAGATACATCGAAGCCTCTAGTGAGCAGCATCTGAACGACATTGATGAGTTCAATATCAACAGGAATGGTCTTATCGGCGCATTTACAACAAGGCTTCGACCAAATTTCACTGTATAGCTCTAAACATCGTGGACACATCGTCATCATACAATCACTTCCTTCACCAGTTTATAGAAAGTAGTTCTTTTAAGATTAAGTGCCTGCATAGTTGCAGTTGCAGTTTGCTCGCCAGTGCGGTGATATTTACCGCCGGGTACACTGGAATAACCGAGGTTACAAGTCTATTGTTTGGAGATGCGTCAGCCGTTTGGAGGAAAAAGGATCTGAATGTACTGCCCCTACCATAAACGAGGAAACATTGCAGACAGCAGTGGTCAAGGCTATTAACGAACTTTTGGCTAACAAAGAACCCTTCCTCCAGGCGTTGCAGAAAAACATAGCTACTATACTTAATGAAGAAAATGATAATGCCACCAATGATATTGATAGCAAATTGGAAGAATTACAACAACAGCTTCTTATCCAAGCAAAATCCAAGAATGACTATGAAGATGTGGCTGATGAAATCTACCACCTTCGAGAATTGAAGCAAAATGCACTTGTTGAAAATGCAGAGCGTGAAGGAAAAAGGCAACGAATCGCTGAAATGACTGATTTCTTTAATGAACAATCCTGTGAGTTAGAGGAATATGATGAGCAGTTAGTAAGGAGGCTTATAGAAAAAGTTACGGTATTTCATGATAAGTTCGCCGTTGAATTCAAATCAGGAGTCGAGATTGATGTAGAAGGGTAATCTTTAGAAAGAGAACAGAAGAATTATATTGGATTTTTAAAGATAATATGATATAATAAAACGACTTGGAGGTGGAAGAATGTATAACTTTTCTTGCTAATTATATGATGCATAATAAGATATTTAAAGAAACGGCTATAGAACCGTTTGTTTTGTTATGCAAATTGCAAGAAAGTTAAGTATTCTACACTCAATAATACATTACAGTAACCTTATGTTATGTATAACAAAAGGTAATAATAGTATTTGTTTTTGAGCCGTAAGAATTTACTTTCTTGCGGCTTTTAATATTTGTAAAAGAAAGGAAGATAAACGTGATAGACAATGATACTATGTCATTCATGACAAAATCCTTGCAGAGTTGGATAACATTATAGAGTAATTAATGCCGAAAACCGACTTTGCTTATAAAATTTTTATAATGTAAAGGAGGAAGAAATATATGTCCTTAATAAATGTTTCAAATCTAACTTTTTCATATGAAGGAAGTTATGACAATATTTTTGAAAATGTAAGTTTTCAGATAGATACAGATTGGAAACTCGGTTTTATTGGAAGAAACGGACGCGGTAAAACTACTTTCTTAAATTTACTGCTTGGCAAATATGCGTATTCCGGCAATATAAGTTCTACAGTTAAGTTTGAGTATTTTCCTTATGATGTGGAAGATAAGAGTCTATATACAATTGAAGTAATGAAGAGTATTTGTACGGAATGTATGGATTGGGAGATTTTTCGTGAAATATCATTGCTTGATGTTCAAGAAGATGCTTTATATCGTCCGTTTAATACATTGTCAAATGGTGAGCAAACGAAGGTCCTTCTTGCAGCTTTATTCCTTACAGCGAGTTGTTTCCTGCTTATTGATGAACCTACAAACCATCTTGACATCGATGCACGTAATGTAGTGCAAAACTATTTGAAACGCAAGAAGGGGTTTATTTTGGTATCTCATGATAGAAGCTTACTTGATCAATGTGTTGACCATATACTATCTATCAATAAAACGAATATCGAAATCCAAAAGGGAAATTTTACTTCTTGGTGGGAGAACAAAACGTTACAAGATAATTTTGAACTGGCAGAAAACAAGAAACTCCTTAAAGAAATAGGAAGGTTGTCTTATGCAGCAAAACGTAGTTCAAACTGGTCAAATAAAGTAGAAAAAAGTAAATATGGAACAACAAATTCTGGTTCAAAACTGGATAAGGGTTATGTTGGACATAAGGCTGCAAAAGCGATGAAACGTGCCAAAAATATTGAGTCAAGACATCAGGAAGCCGTTTTACAAAAATCAGAACTGCTCCACAACATTGAACAATATGATGACTTAAAAATTTCACCACTTGAATTTCACAAAGAGTGCTTAATAGAAGCGAATGATTTATCATTGTCTTATGGAGATAAAGAAGTATGCAGTAATCTTAATTTCAGAGTCAATATTGGTGATAGAGTTGCCATTATCGGAAAAAATGGGAGTGGTAAGTCTAGTATCCTAAAATTGATTAATGGAGATGATATTAAATTTACCGGAAATTTTATGCTAGCAAGTGGACTAAAAATTTCTTATATTTCGCAAGATACTTCATATTTAAAAGGTAATCTATCTGAATTTGCCTATAATAATAAGATCGATGAAACTCTATTTAAAACGATTCTTCGTAAACTGGATTTTAATAGAGAGCAGTTTGATAAGAACATGGTGGATTTTAGTGCTGGTCAGAAAAAGAAAGTACTAATTGCTAAAAGCCTTTGTGAAAGTGCACATTTGTATATATGGGATGAGCCATTGAACTATATTGATATTTTTTCACGTATCCAAATTGAAAAAATGATTTTGGAATATTGTCCTACACTATTGTTTGTGGAGCATGATGATGCTTTTTGCAATAACATTTGTACGAAAAATATTAATTTAGGTTTGTAGAGATTTTGAGTTGCCACAATAACTAAAAGATATTTACATGAAAGGGTGAAGAAATGTTAAAACAAAAAGAATTAATTGCAAACGTTAAGAATCTTACTGAGTCAGATGAACGAATTACAGCTTGTATGATGTATGGATCGTTTACCAAAGGAGAAGGTGACCAATACTCTGATATAGAGTTCTATATATTTTTGAAAGATAGTATAACCTCGAACTTTGATTCATCCAACTGGTTGTTTGACGTAGCTCCGTACTTGATGCTTTATAAAAATGAGTACGGAACAGAGGTAGTTATTTTTGATAATCTTATACGTGGGGAATTTCATTTCCTTTCTGAAAAAGATATGAACATAATCCCCTCGTTTAAAGATTCAGGTTATATTCCTGATACGAAGGCTATGCTTATTTACGATGAAACAGGGCAATTAGAAAATTATTTATCAGAGATAAGTGGTGCAAGACCAAATAGACTTACTGAAGAAAATGCTAATTTTTTGTTGTGTAATTTCTCTAATCTATGGTTGATGGGAATCAACGTTCTAAAAAGAGGAGAATATGCTCGTTCATTAGAACTCTTATCACAACTTCAAAAAAATACACTACAACTTATACGTATGGCAGAAAAAAATGCTGATAATTGGCTAAACATGAGTAAAAACCTTGAAAAAGAAATTAGCCTTGAAAATTATAAAAAATTTGCAAAGACCACTGCTCGATTAGATAAGGTAGAATTATTTGAAGCCTATAAAAATTCTTTGCTATTAGTTATGGATTTGCAAAGTCACCTTATTGAACAATACAACTTAAAAGTTACACATGACATTTTAGAAAGATTGTTGAATTACATTAGTGAATAGGAGAGTAACGTTATTCACAGTATTGGGTACTGAAAATTAACAGCATACCTCAGTTTTTCAAAAAACAGCGAAGCCTATGGATATGTTCCCGTCTACCGATAGTGCAAAAAGTGTCGTGGATATGTTTCCGAGAACGGACATACACAAATGACATTCATTCTGTCCTCTCAATCCATATTGAATGTGTGACTGTTTTAAGTAAGTAAGGAAAACATAAAAAAACGGGCTCTTTGTCAAATCGGACTGATGAGACAAATATTGAAGATGATGAATTTGAGAATTTTCTCAAATTCATCATCTTTTTTTAGTTATTCAATTGTGACAAGGTCGTTTATCATAAAAATTCTTATCTTCATATTACTAAAAGATTTGAAGCCATAAGATACTCTTTTTAATATCTTAATATGAGTATTTTTAGCTTCTATTTTTCCGTTAGAATACTTATACGTTAAGCATTACGAATCCCTTCTTCATAATTAATCAGATTTTCAATCTTCTGTTTAAATAGTGGATCTAAGGTAGTCGGTAAGTTCTTTAATAAATCAAAAAATGAGTCTGGATCTTTATTTCTAAAGTGATAGGTTAATAATTGAAACACGCCATAGGCTTCTTTTAAGTCTGTAGAAAATGATAAAAGACGATCAATCATCATTGATTCTGTTAGAGGGGGAAACTTAGGTGAAGGAAAGCTTCTCCAATTTTTATATTCTGAACTAGAAACAGTCATTTGATTCTTTAATAGGTATTTCCAATTTACTTTTAGCTTATTGGCTTCAGAACGCTGGTGATTCTTTATTAATGCTTTCATTTCCCTGACTCTAAAGTCATTAAAAGCTTGGTTTAAGTGTTTAACGATATGAAACCTATCAATGACTAAAGCTGCACAAGGAAAGATTTTTTTAGTTAACTGAAAATAAGCCGCATTCATATCTGTCACTAGAAATTTTACCTGTTCTCGTTTCTCCTTGGGAGAACGATTGAAGTAATTCATTAGTTTATCAAGTCTACGACTAGGAAGAACATCAACCAGTTCACCGGTTTCACCATTGGCACAAATAAAACTCATTTTATCTTCATAGGTGGCATGAGATCTGAATTCATCAACCATTAGAACTTTTGGAAAAGAGCGTGGTTTAAGCGTTTCAGGTAAATGTTTTTCAACAGATTTAAGGACCCTTATAACGGTTGTGAGTGATACATGACATATCTTAGCGATAACGGTCATTGATATTTTTTGAGTTAATAATTCTAGTATTCTAAATGTCATGAATCGACTAATAAAACAATTTTCTTCAACGATAGAACATTGAGTTGTCCAATGTTGATGGCAGTTTTTACAAAAATATCGTTGTTTTTTTAGCTTTAAAATAGTTGGAATATTTTGATATGATTCCAAACGAATTGTCACTTCTTTTTTCCCATTTTTTACAATGGTTTTCTTTTCATCTGCATCGTTCGCATGAGACTGACAATACTTACAGGCCGTAAGCTTAGGTGAGTAGGTACCAGTGATAATTAATGTGTTCACACCTTTGTATTTTCCTTCTTCAACACAAGTTAAATTTAAATCTTTCTTTAATTCGCAACATTTTTTTGATATGATTAGTCATGACATGTCGTCCTTTCTATTTAAGATTTTGGTTGGTACTTTAATTTTACTAGATAGACGACATGCTTTTCTACTTAAATAAACTAAAATAGAACTGATGAATCAAAAAATGATTCATCAGTTCTATAAATTATAGAGCCTGAATTTATCCGCAAAAACAAATTCCGCACCTTAGAATATGATGATAAGCTTGTAAGGAAGATAATCCAGAGCGTTACAGTGTATGAAGACCACTTCGTCATAGTCTTCAAATCTGGCATCGAAATGGAAATATAAAAACCCAAAGTAAATAGCCCATGACTCTACAGTAGAGTTGTGGGTTTTCTTTTGCTTGCTGATTATAATAATATTTTAATAACTATTGTGTTTATCAATCAAATGGTTTACAATATTCTTAGCGTAAACTTGGAGGTGCTGTATGACTACGGCAGAAATGATTAAAGAACTGTGTGAGCAAATGAATATAAGTGTTTCCGAACTTGCTAGACGTATTGGCCAGACTCCACAGAATTTCAATAAAAAATTACAACGAGAAACAGTAACCTTGGATGAGTTGAAGGCCATTGCTGATGTGCTAGGTGTCAAGTTTGTGCAGGCATTTATTTTACCAGATGGAGAAGAAATAAAAATATCTAACGAATAAAGGAGGATGTTTATATGGTAGGTAATGTTATTCAAATAGTAACAGAGAAATTATCATCTTTGCCTTTTATAGAAGGTTTTCTATGAATTGTAGCAATACTATTTCTTTTATTCTTGAGTGCAAGGCGTTTAATCTCGTCAATTATGTTTTGTTCGGTTCTGTT